>CABQCM010000301.1 GCA_902462665.1 uncultured Oscillospiraceae bacterium
GCGTCGGTATTGTCGCTTGTCCAAATCTGCGGAGTGAAGCACATGAGCCCCAAATCATACCGTGCGCCGCCTCCCGCGCAGCCTTCAAAGAGCACCTGCGGATACCGCATGGTAAGGGTTCCGATTAATCGATAAAAGCCTTGCATAAAGCGATACAGGAACATACCCTGGTGTTTGAGTGTCCTGGAATAGAACTCCGTCATGAAGCGATTACAATCCCATTTGATGTAGTCCGCCCGGCAGCGTTCGATAACCCCTGCGATTTGCTCAAGAAGGTAGTTGACGACCTCTGGGTTGGCCAAGTCGAGAATATACTGGTTGCGCAGTTGAATAGGAGTGCGTCCGTCAATAGTCACAGCCCATTCAGGATGAAGACGGTACAACTCACTGTTTGGATTCACCATTTCCGGTTCCACCCATATGCCGAATTGCAATCCGATTTCTCGTATCTTTTCCGCGAGAACCTGGATGCCCCCCTCTGTTTTCTCTAAGTTATCTGACCAGTCACCGAGTCCGGATGTATCGTTGTTGCGTGTGGAAAACCAGCCATCATCCAAAACGAATAGCTCGACACCAATATTTTTTGCCTTTTTTGCAAGCTCCACTATTTTTGGAACGGTAAAATCAAAGTAGGTTGCCTCCCAGTTGTTGATAACCACCGGTCGCTCCGCCCGAGCGTACATACCGCGCAGAATATGACGATTAACAAATTTGTGCATCTCACAGGTAATGGCGTCCCGTGAGGGGGCATACACCTGCACTGCTTGCGGTGTGGTGAACGCCTCTCCGGCACCCAGTTCGCAGGAGAAAGCGAAGTCGTTCATCCCAACCAGGACGCGCGTTTTATTGGCATAGTTAAGTTCCACGCTCTCCTTGTGATTTCCGGTAAAAAGAAGGTTATAGGCGTACCAGTCATCATATCGGCTGCGTTGCAGCATGATAAACGGATTGGTCAAGGCGGAGGACATACCGTTGAGGGATTCGTTGACAAAAACACCGATACTGAGAGGATGCGTTTTTCGCATCCGTTCATGGCCCCAGTCTCCGTTGAAAGTATAAGCGGTGTAATCTCCGCCTACTAAATCTGATTGTAGGCTCATCAATCTGCGCACGGTGATGGTATTTTCACCTTTATTCACAAGTCGGAATGCGGATGTTAGGACATCCGTGTCTTGAAAGCAGCCGATATACTGATACAATTCCGTCTGGGTACGGTTGTCAACGTAGCGAATTTCCAGCAATTGAGCGACGGAATGAGCTTTCGGCATACCATCGGATTCATAATCCCCCACCTCACGAATACCCATGAACCGGAAATCGTTGACATAAGAGCCGTCCGCGTTTTGAATCAGAAGAAGTGGTTCCCGAACGTCCGTGTTTCCAGGGCAGGAAATGGAGGCGAAACGGCCCGCCTCGTTTTTGCACAGGATGTCGAAATCTTCTCCATCCTGGAGCTTCCGGCCATAATGAATCGGCATGAGGTAGCTCTCAAACGGCTCGTAAGTATAGTAAGGCTGGATCTCCTTATGACACACCTTAAACAGCAGGGTGGTGTGCGGCGTATCGATCTTCAAATGTTTATCTGTAAGCTGAAACATAACGTCTCTCCTTGATTATGGTAGGGTAGGACGGCCTGTTTGGTAACCATCGGGCAGAATAATCGAGCGAACACCTCTCTCCAGAATAATTTCCAACGTCTGTCCCGCTATGGGAAAGCGTGCGGTTCCGCATATGGACGAATCGGGTTCGGTCAAATATACGGTTTTGCTCACTGGATCGAACCCCCAATATCCAAAAACGGCGCGTGCAAGCAGTACGGTCAAATAGGACGCAAAGCCATGTGCACAGCTGGCGGTCGCCTCATTGTTTTCCCACAGCGTCATGGTACGATCGGCCATACGCAGAAAATACGCCTGGCATTCCGCTAACAGGATTTTACGCTCATCCGAACGGCTGAGCCAGTCATAGCGCAGAAAATTGCCGATGAATGCGTTGGATGGAAAAATATCGGTATGCACATATGAAGAACGCAGCGGACCGAATTGTTCCACCATGGTTTGATAAAGCACGGGATCCTCGTCCTTGGTTGCGATCCCAAACCGGAATGCGTAATATTGGCAAGTTTCTGTAATGTTTCCCGTCGACACGAGCCGTCCATTCTTCCTAAGGAGATTATCCTCAAAAAAACGGCCGTTGAACGACAGGCGGCGAATGACGGCACGGAGATTGTTGGCGCGCTGTCGATAGACTTCCTCGCCGTACAGCCGAGAGGCGCAGAACAGAGCCTGATAGTAGAGCATATTAGTGGGAAAATTGACGTCCTGAACAAAGTCTGCGCATTTACTCCACTCTACAAATACCCAGCCAGGCAGATTCTCCAGCAAGCCGTATTCGTTTTCATAGGACTCCAGCCAGTCCAACAGGCTTCGGATTTTTTCCCCAAAGGCGTTGATCAGTTCCTCGTCGCCCGTTCGCCTTTGGTAATCCTCCAACTCAATGATCAGAAACATAGCCCAGTTGGGAATATACTGGCCATCGTTGTGATCGGCCGGGTAACACATAGGTGGCATGGAAGCAGGAAGTTCAGGCAGCGGAGGGGCAAGCCGATAACTCTCCAGGAGATTCCTTTCCACCCGATTGCAACCTGTCAGCAATGCTTCTGCCTGTGCGGTAAAAAAGCTGTCACAGAGCCAGCCAGCTCGTTCTCGCGACGGGCAATCGGTAAGCACGTCGATGGCATTTTGCGCAAAGGTTCGCACACCGGCCTCGAATATTTGGTTTAACTCTGGTCGATCGGTACAAAATATGTCTTTTGGGATGCTGGGATTTTCATAGGGGATATGATACACGCGTTTTAGACGTATCCG
>CABQCM010000302.1 GCA_902462665.1 uncultured Oscillospiraceae bacterium
GGATACCAAGGGGAGGACTTGAAATGATTACCTGTCAACGCTGTGGGAAACATCCCGCCACTACCTACTTTACCCAGACGGTCAACGGCAAGACGACACAGTTGGCCTTGTGCCCGGCCTGTGTGGCTGAGCTGGGCTATTCTTCCCTTTCGGGGATGAATTTAGGTCATCTGTTCGGCTCGATTTTGGGAGACGCTTTTTCTCCCGGCTCTGCACAGGAGCAGAAACGCTGCTCGGGCTGCGGATGCAGCTTTCAGGAGATTGCCCGTACCGGAAAAGCGGGTTGCGCCGAATGCTACACCACCTTTTATGACCGTCTGCTTCCCAATCTGGAGCGCATTCACGGCAAGGTGCGCCACGAGGGCAAACTGTCCAGCTCAGCCGCTCCCCGCGAGCGAACCGAGCGGGAAATCAAGCAGTTAAAGCGCCAGCTGGCCCAGGCGATCGAAAAGCAGGAATTTGAAGAGGCGGCCAAGCTGCGCGACCAAATCGCCGCGTTAGAAGGGGGAAACGATCATGAATGAGAAATGGTATCACCGCTGCGGCCCGCGGGGCGAGACGGTGATTAGCACCCGCGTGCGTTTGGCCCGCAATCTGCGCGGATTTCCCTTTCCCGACCGCATGAGCCTCGACCAGCGGCAAAAGGTGTGCGAAATGGTTCGGTCGGCGCTGCTCTGCAGCAATTCCGCCATCCGGGACGATTTTGAATACATTGATATGGCGTCGATTTCGCCGGTGCGCGCCCAGTCCCTGGCCGAGCGGCATCTCATCAGCCCAGAGTTTTGTGAAAACCGGCAGGGGCGGGCGCTGCTGCTCAAAAAAGACGAATCGGTCAGCATCATGCTCTGCGAGGAGGATCACGTCCGCATCCAGGTCATGCAGCCCGGCTTACAGCTTGAGGAAGCCTACGATTTGGCCGATAAAATTGACACGTTGCTCGATTCCCAGCTTCACTTTGCGTTTGACGACCGGCTGGGCTATCTTACTCAGTGCCCGACCAACCTCGGCACCGGCATGCGGGCGTCGTTGATGATGCATCTGCCCGCTCTGGAGGCAACCGGCATGATCGCCGAGCTGTATAAGGCGGTGTCCAAGATTGGGCTGGTGTTCCGCGGCCTTTATGGAGAGGGAAGCAAGCCCAAGGGGGCGATTTACCAGCTTTCCAATCAAATCACCCTCGGCATCTCCGAGTTGGATGCCTTGCAAAATCTGGCCTCCATTGCCGGGCAGGTCATCGAGCAGGAAAAGGAAGCGGCCAGCCGCCTGGACCGTCCCATGCTGGAGGATCGTATCTATCGCTCGCTCGGCGTACTGCAAAACGCCCGCATTCTGGGGACAGACGAGTTTATGGATTGCTTGTCCAACGTGCGGCTTGGGGCCTCGCTGGGCATACTTTCCAACGTCAGCTTTGAAAGTGTCAACTGCCTGCTGTGTGACATGCAGCCGGCCAATCTTGTGGAGCAAAACAAAGCGGCTGAGGAGCCGTCGGCGCGCGACCGCTTCCGGGCGCAGCAGGTTCGCAAAGCGATGGAACAGGCAAAGTAACCGTCTGCCAGCCGGCAAGAGTACGACAGTCCCGGGCGAAAGTTACCGCCGGAAAGCAGGCGTGGTACCCTTATTAAGCGGGTACGTTAGGCAGAGAACGAAGCCAATCTATTTTACGTCTAAATTCACTGAAAAATAGGACTAAGCCCATTTTTGTCTGCTTCACAGATCCAGTGAATTTTATCACAATTTGTGCCGCCGCTCTGGCGGCGGAAGGGAGATTAAGATGATGTATCGTTTTAACGGATTTACCGAAAAGGCCAACCGCGCGGTCAATCTCGCGATTGAGGCCGCGCAAGAGCTGGGACATACCTATATCGGCAGCGAACACCTGCTGCTTGGCCTGCTGCGCGAGGGGAGCGGCACGGCCTGCGAGCTGCTCGACGCCAAGGGCGTAACGGCGGATAAAATCTCCTCGAAGATTGCCGAAACGGTAGGCAAGGGAACCCCCACCAGCCTGACGCCGGATGATTTCACGCCCCGTGGCAAGCACATTCTTGAGCTGGCCATCGCCGCCGCCCGCGGCTTGCAGGAGGGATACGTCGGCACCGAGCATATCCTTCTGGCTATTTTAGAGGAAGGGCAAAGCTATGCCGTGCGCTTTTTGGAGGAACTGGGCATTGACCCGCGCGAAATGTCCTCCCGTATTGTGGGCGCTGCGCAGGAGGGCGCCGGTGTGGGGCCCGCCGGGCTTTCGCGGGGGAAGAAAGGACGTTCGGATACGCCCACTCTGTCTCAATTCGGCCGTGACCTGACCGCGATGGCGGCTGAGGGCAAGCTCGACCCGGTCATCGGCCGCGGACAGGAGATCGAGCGGGTCATTCAGATTCTGACCCGCCGCACCAAAAACAATCCCTGCCTCATCGGAGAGCCTGGCGTGGGCAAAACTGCCATCGCCGAAGGGTTGGCTCTTAAGATTCATGAAAACCAGGTGCCCGAGCTGCTCAAAGACAAGCGGGTTGTATCGTTGGATCTCACCGGCATGGTGGCCGGCACCAAATACCGTGGCGATTTTGAAGAGCGCATTCAGTCGGCCATCGACGAAGTGAAAAAGGCGGGCAACATCATTCTGTTTATCGACGAGGTGCACACCATCGTGGGCGCGGGCTCGGCCGAAGGCTCGACCGACGCGGCCAATATCCTCAAGCCTTCCCTGGCGAGGGGAGAGCTGCAGGTCATCGGCGCGACGACCATCAACGAGTACCGCAAGCATATCGAGAAGGACGCCGCGCTCGAGCGCCGGTTCCAGCCGGTGACGGTCGGCGAGCCGACCGAGGAGGAGGCCGTGCTCATAGTGGTACGCATCGGACATGGTG
>CABQCM010000303.1 GCA_902462665.1 uncultured Oscillospiraceae bacterium
TCCTTTAACGAGGTTTGGAATAACGTCTGCGATTTCTGCCGCAGTGAGATGACCCAGGTGGCTTACAACAGCTGGATTGCCACCCTAACTCCGGTCGGCATATCCGACGGCAAGGCGGTGCTGTGCGCAAAAAGCAGCTTTCAGCGAAACATTGTCACTGAGAACTATACCGATCGTCTCGAGCGCGGCTTTGAAGAGGTATTCGGCTTTCCGGTCAAGGTGATGATTACCAGCGAGGAGGAGGCCGCTCCAACCATTTTGCAGCAGACCGACCCCCCTCCCGTGCCGGACACGCTGTCCAACTATACCTTTGATAATTTTATTGTCGGCTCCTCCAACCGTTTCGCCCACGCGGCTGCGGTCAGCGTGGCCGCCAATCCCGGCGGGGCTTACAACCCTCTGCTGATTTACGGCAATTCCGGCTTGGGCAAGACTCATTTGCTCAACGCCATCCGCAATGAAATCCAGCGGAAAAATCCCGCCGTCAATATCATTTATACCCAAGGCGAGCGTTTCACCAACGAGCTGATCGAAGCGTTGGCAAGGCAGGATACCGTCTCCTTTCGGGAAAAATATCGTAAGGCCGACGTACTTTTTATCGACGATATCCACTTTATCGCCGGCAAGCAGAGCACGATGGAGGAATTCTTTAACACCTTCAACACCCTACACCAGGATAACAAGCAGATTGTCGTCACCTCCGACCGGCCGCCCAAGGAGATTCAGACCCTCGACGAACGCATTCGCTCCCGGTTTGAAATGGGGCTTTTGGCCGATATCCAGATGCCCGACTTTGAAACCCGCGTGGCCATCATCCGCCGCAAGGCCCAGCTCATTCATTTTGACCTGCCGGATGAAATCATTACCTTCATCGCCAATCAATTAAAGCACAACGTCCGCCAGCTTGAGGGCACGGTCAACAAACTGCACGCCTTCTTTGAGCTGACCGGCGAGCAGCCCACCGTAGCCACCACTATGAACGCCATCCGGGACATTCGCAACGACGACCAGCCCGCCCCGGTAACGATTGAAAAAATCATCAAACAGGTTTCCGATACTTATAATGTGTCGGAGGAGGACATTCTCTCGGCCAAACGGGATAAGGACATCGCCGGGGCGCGCCACGTTGCCATCTACATTGCCCGCCGGGTCACCCAGCTCCCGCTGGAAGACATTGGCCGCGCCTTTTCCGGGCGGGATCATTCGACGGTGCACTACTCGGTCGGCAAGATTGAAAAAGAAATGAAGCGCGACTCCCGCCAAAAGGCCACCGTGGAGGAGATCATTAAAAACGTCACCAGCCAGTCATAAAAACACCTGGTTGCGTAGGTTACCATAATTCGATTTTATTCCACAAAGTTTTTCACTTTCCACAGTCTCTTTTCCACAGCGTTTGGAAAGTTTTGAAATCATCCTGTTTTGTCCAAAATTTCTGCCGCGCTTTTCCACGAATCAAAATCCCGAAAAAGGGCATAGTCGACACGTTTTTTCGTCTTTTCCACACTTTCCCGCCCTCTACGGCTACGGCGGAATTTAAATTATATTGTTGTTAGAGCCTGCGCCGCATTTTTTTCTCTTTGCCGCGCGAAGCATAATTTTTACTTACCGTCAGGAAAGGGGTCTTTGTCATGAAGCTGACCTGCAGCCGGCAGGATTTAAGCGATACCACCGCCAAGGTACAGTGCGCCGTCACTGCTTCCACCATTCCCGCGCTGGAGGGGATTTTATTCCGCGCACAGGGAGACTGTCTCACCATGTCCGGCTATAATCTGGAACTGGGGATTACCACCTCCATTCCAGCCAGAATTGAGCAGCCGGGTCAAATCGTGTTGGAGGCCAAGCTTTTCTGCGACATCATTCGCCGCCTTTCGGGGGATATGGTTTCCATTGAGGTGGACGAAAAGCAGACCTGTACGCTGCGCTGTGGGGTGTCGGAGTTTCATTTTTCAGCCATTCCGGCCGACGACTTTCCCGACCTGCCCACTGTGGACGGGGGGACCTCCCTTCGCCTGGGCAGCGGCTTACTGAAAAATATGGTGCGCCAAACCCGGTTTGCCGTGGCCAAGGTGGACACCGGCCGCCCGGTGCTCATGGGCGTGCTGTTTGAATGTCGAGAAGGCGTGCTGCGTCTGGTGGCGGTCGACGGTTATCGTCTTGCCGTGCGCAGCGAGCCGGTAGGGGACGCGCCCGACATTTCCTTCATTGTGCCCGAGAAGACCCTGGGCGAGATTATCAAGCTGCTCGGGGACGACGAGAGCGAGGTCTGTATCTCCATCGGCAAGCGTCATATTATCTTTGAGATTGGCGACTACTTGGTGGTTTCCCGCCTGCTCGACGGGGAGTTTCTCGATTACAACAGCTCGATTCCCAAGCAGTTTGCCACCGAGGTTAAGGCTTCCACCCGCGCTTTATGCGACTGCATCGACCGCATTTCTCTGCTGATTACCGACCGGCTCAAAAGCCCGGTGCGCTGTATTTTTGAGGACAATATGCTCAAAGCCTCGTGCAATACCACGCTGGGCAGCGCCTACGACGAGATGGCGGTCGAGCTCAGTGGCGGCCGTATGGAAATCGGCTTTAATAACCGCTTCTTGATTGAGGCGCTCAAGGCGGCCGAGTGCGACGAGGTCATGGTTCGCCTCAGCGGGGAGACGACTCCCATGATCATTACGCCGGTGGAGGGGGATTCCTTCCTCTTCCTGGTTATGCCCATTAAGCTGCCAAAAAACAACATCGGATAAGGCGGAAGGCGGAGCCCTATGGCGAACATTAGGCTGAAGGTAAAATCCATACCCGTGACCATCGATACCGAGTATATCCGGCTGGACGCGCTGCTCAAGCTGGCTGGCGCGGCCGCG
>CABQCM010000304.1 GCA_902462665.1 uncultured Oscillospiraceae bacterium
GACTTCCTCTATGAGCTGCTGGAATACAGCGACCGGCGCGAGGTGCGAATCGTCGAATACATCGGCAGTGACAATTTTGTGGTCGTCCCCTCACAAATCGACGGCGCGCCGGTGACGGAGCTGGGGCCCGAGGCATTTGAGGGTAATTATTATTTGGATGGAATCCTGCTGCCCGACACGCTGGAGGTGATTGGAGACAGGTGCTTTTACCAATGCCTGTATTTGGAGGAGATCTTGCTTCCCAAAAATATCAAGTACATCGGCGCGTTGGCCTTTTATAACTGCCGCAATCTCTCTGTCATCAAATTTCCCGGCCCCATTGACACCATCGGTTATGGAGCTTTTGAAGAAACTCCCTGGCGCATGGAGCATAGCGACTGGATGAACCGAATTCAAATCTGGGAAATTACAAACGCTCAGCAGTTATCCGATTTCTTGCAGGACAGCAACTGGTCGCGCCATATGATCGGCGCATACGAGCGGCACGAGGTGCGCGTGTTAAACGATATCGATTGTACCGGCGTTACGCTGCGGGGGAGCTGGTGGGTTCCCTGTATCACCGGATACGATCAGGAGCTGAGGCGCCCGGTTCAGCGCACGATTTCCAACGCCGTATGGGAGCTGGAGGCCAGTGGCGGCTATTATCATAATTTTCAATGGAAGGCTTGTGCGCTGTGCGAGGAAAATGACGCCCATGGCTCGTATGACCCGAAGACGTGGACCGAAATTCTAGTCTGTAATCTGCACAGCAACTGCGAAGAACAGTGCGCCGACTGCTACACCCGCCGCATCTGGCAGGCCAACATCCTCCCGGCGATCGATTCCGACGGTGATATGACCTTTTTAAGCCTGGAAAATTGCAAATTTCGCATTGCTCCGCAGGATGAGACCGAACTGTTAAAAAAGGAGGCCATTCCTTCGGTCGACGTCGTGCATGCGGGCAATCTTCAGCACGTGGAACTGAAAAATATCGTTTACGAGGGATGCTGTAACGAAGAAAACGTTCAACTGGCTTGCAGCGATTGGGCCATGCAGGACGTCAAGCTGGACGGGCTGCGCATGACAATGCCGGCCGGTCGGGAGTTCGGTCAGATCTGCACGTTAATGTCCCTTTTTTGGCCTATGAAGGAATGCATGGCGTCCAACATCGCGGTAGACGCGCCGGTTCAACGCTTTATCGCCTTATGGATGGATTCGTACCAAGGAGATGCCATGTCCAATTGTCTGGTTAGCGGCGTCGCTTTAGGACAGGTCAAAAATGCTTTCGCAGGCATTGCCGTTAGTGGCATTTATGAATTTCCCCAACTCATCAATTCGGCGGTGCACGATCTTCGTCTGGAATCGCTTGACGACGGCGGATGCTTCTGCGCGTTGTATCTGTCTTTAGTCAACGGCAGTATGTGCGGAATGGATTGTCCGGACCAAGCCCCGAACCTGTGTACCAAGGTTGTGCTGGATGTCGATCACCCGCTTTTGAGCACGCCGCTTCGTGTGGAGAACCTTTGGGATGATTTGACGATGGCCAACGGACAACCGCTGCAAATACACCTGCAAGACGTGTACTATACCAGCTCCGGCCGGCCGATTACACTCAGCGAGATTTGGCCGGATATGCCAAAGGACGCCTCCTTTGACGGGCTGCAGGCCGTCTCGCCCGAGCGTCTTCGCTCGCAGGAGCTGCTGGACGCCCTCAACCAGCCCATCGAGCCTGGCTTTGACAAGACAACCGGCAATCGCTGGAGCCGCGGCGACAGCTACTGCGGCGGCTGTCCCGTGCCAGCGGCTTGCAGCCCCATCGCGCCGCCCGCGCCGGCGATTGCTTACGGCGATGTGGACGAAAGCGGAAGAATTGACGCTTCCGATGCGTTGTGCATTTTGCAGTCCTCCGTTCGCCTGCGGGAACTCAGCGCCGATCAGGCCGAGGCGGCCGACGTCAACGGCGATTATCGGGTTAACGCCGCCGACGCTCTGCTCGTGCTCCAACGCTCGGTGCGCCTAATCGACCGTTTCCCCATGGATCGGTTCTAATCGTTTCCCACAGACGAAACAATCAGGAAGGATGAAACACATGAAATTTTCCCGCGTAATCTGCCTGCTTCTGGCCGTGGTAATCGCTCTGTGCTGCTCCACCGGCGTTGCAGCTCAGTTTGACGACGCCTATCCCGACTTGGAGTATGAAATTTTTGAGATCGACGGTCGGCGGCAGGCCCGTATCACTGCCTATTATGGTTATGAATCTTTTGTTGCTCTGCCCGATATGTTAGGCGGCGCGGTGGTCACCGAGCTGGGCAGCGATCTGTTTTGCGACAACCAGACTCTCCGCGGCGTTATTTTCCCCTCTCAGCTTGAGATGATTGGGGACTGCTGTTTCATGAGATGCACCAATCTCAAGGAGGCGCTGCTGCCGCGCACGGTCTGGTATATTGGCTACCGCGCCTTTTACCAATGCACGAGTTTGGAAACCATTGACCTTCACCGGCCGATCGAGTATATCGGCGAAGGCGCCTTGGAGGCAACTGCCTGGCGCACCAACCATCCCGATTGGTACAATCGCCTGGTGATTACCGAGGTATCCACCGCGCAGGAACTGGCCGAGCAAATGATTTCCGATCCCGAACAGAACTTTTCCTTAGTATCCTCCAACTACGACCGGCAGGAGCTTCACATTTTAAACGACATCGACTGCACCGATATCCCGCTGTGCGGCGCTTTATTGTCACCCACGATCTGCGGCTGGGATGCGAAAACCAACCGCCCGGCCATGCGTAAGATAACCAATGCGGATTTTACCTTGTTGTCTATCTCTTCTTCCAATTCCGCTCAATTTCATGGCTGCCGTCAATGCCGGGAGCAGG
>CABQCM010000305.1 GCA_902462665.1 uncultured Oscillospiraceae bacterium
GTTGACCGGGGATACCGATCCGGTGGAAGTGTGGACAAAGCGCAACCGTCAATTTGAACACCGGTGCCGTGTGATGAACGAGTTGCATTTGCAGAGCCTGCATTATCATAGCGCCAATGGCACGGATTTTACCGTGGGGCTAATCCCCACAGCCGAATGGGCCGGCGGCGGGGAAGAAACCCTGTCGGGCGCCTTTTTTAATCCCAACCTTCCCACCGAGGAGCTTTTTACCACTCCGATGCGGGGACAGGCGCAGGGACGGCTGGTGGCGACCAAACCCCTTTCTCATCAAGGGCAGCTCATCGAGGATTTCTGGCTGGAATTTGAGCAGGGCCGGGCGGTGCGTTGGGGAGCGCGCCAGGGGCAGGAGGCGCTCGAAAAGATTATTACCTCCGACGACGGGGCGGCGATGCTGGGGGAGGTGGCCCTGGTACCCCAGTCTTCTCCCATATCCCGCTGTGGTATTTTGTTTTATAATACGTTGTATGATGAGAACGCGAGCTGTCATGTCGCGCTGGGAAAGGGCTATACCAATGTAATCCAGGGCTTTGAAACGATGTCGCAGGAGGAGTTGGAGAAAGCGGGGGCCAACGATTCCATGGTGCATGTCGATTTTATGATTGGCGCAGACGACCTGAGCATCATCGGAAAGACGGCCGATGGGAGAGAGGTCGTCATTTTCGAGCAAGGAGAATGGGCCGTCTGATGCTGAAATTAAAACAGCCCTGCTGTCCTTTCCGACAGCAGGGCTGTTTTCGTATCATTGATATTTTCGATCACCTTACGGCTTCGAAACCATGCTGAAGATCAGCTAAAATATCGTCAATGTGTTCGGTGCCGATGGACAACCGAATGGTGTTGGGACGAATCCCGCATGCTTCAAGTTCATCCGACGAAAGCTGAGAATGCGTGGTCGAGGCCGGATGAATTACCAGCGATTTTACATCCGCTACATTCGCCAGCAGAGAAAAAAGTTGAAGCGACTCGGTGAAGCGGCGGGCCTGCTGGGCGTCGCCTTTCAGCTCAAAGGTAAAGATGGACGCGCCTCCGCGCGGAAAATAGCGGTCATATAGCTCCTTCGCCCGTCCGGTGGCGAGGGAGGGGTGGTTGACCCGTTCTACCTGCGGCTGAGCATTTAGATACTCTACCACCTTTAAGGCGTTTTCCACATGACGTTCCACACGCAGGGACAGAGTCTCAAGGCCCTGCAAAAGCAAAAAAGAATGAAAGGGGGAAATCGTCGCTCCCTGATCCCGCATTAAGGTGGTGCGGGCTTTCATAATATAGGCGAGATGTCCGCAAGCTTCGGTGAATACGACGCCATGATAGGAGGGATTGGGCAGGGAGAGACCAGGAAATTTATCGTTTTGCGCCCAGTCAAATCGCCCTGCATCAATAATAACGCCGCCCATGACGGTACCGTGGCCGCCGATAAATTTGGTTGCGGAATGCACAACGATATCCGCGCCATACTCCATGGGACGCAGCAGATAAGGAGTGGCGAAAGTACTGTCAACAATCAATGGAATGCCATGCCGATGCGCAATTGAAGCGATGGCCTGCAGGTCGATGACATCCGAGTTGGGATTGCCCAAAGTTTCGGCGTAAAGCAGCTTGGTATTGGGTCGAATGGCGGATTCAAAATTTTCCGGAATGGAGGGATCGACAAACGAGGCTTCAATTCCTTGGTCGCGCAGTGTATTGGAAAATAAGTTATAAGTGCCTCCATATAAATTGGTGGACGAAACAATGTGATCCCCGGCACGAGCGATGTTTTGTACCGCATAGGTAATCGCAGCAGAACCGGAGGCTGTGGCCAGTGCGCCTGCGCCTCCCTCTAATGCGGCGATGCGCTGTTCGAACACGGAGGTAGTAGGATTCATCAGTCTGGTATATATGTTGCCGCTCTCGCTGAGTGCAAAACGTCCAGCCGCCTGGGCAGAGTCGGCGAATACATAAGAAGTGGTTGCGTAAATTGGAACGGCTCGCGCATCGGTAGCTGGGTCGGGCGATTCCTGTCCAACGTGGAGCTGCAGGGTTTCAAATCGATAGTTGCGTTCCATAGATTCTCTTCCTTTCGTTTTGGGGTGTGCTTTTGTTACGAGGAAACCGTCACATTCGGTCAAAACGGACGCGGAATATGAAACACGATTTTAACCAATTCATTGTTCTAATCCCTACCAATCTTATAGGTTAATTGAATTATAGCCCACTTTTCCTATCGAGTCAATAGGAAATCCGAAAATTTTTCATCGTTGTATCAGAAGTGATATTATCTGAGCAAAACAACGGCCTTTCCATTGTTGGAAAGGCCGTTGCAAATTATTCCGGGCAAACCAGATGAACTAGGTGAGCCACCCCGGGAATGGTTTCCCCTTGCTGATTTGAGGTGGGAGACATCAGTGCGCCGGTAGCGCAGAAGAGGATGTTTTTGAGCATTTTATCCTCCATGCGTTTTAAAATATAGGAGCAAAGCACCGAAGCGGAACAGCCGCAGCCCGAAGCGCCGGCGTTGATATCGCCGTCGCAGGGGTTGTAAATCAGCAGGCCGCAGTCGGTATGCTGTTTCGAAATGTCGAAATTTTCCTTGAGCAGAAGATCCTCCAAAAGCTGGCTTCCTACCGCGCCCAGGTCGCCGGTGAGGATCATATCGTAGTCGTCGGGCATCGTGCCGGTGTCGTCAAAAAAGTTTTCCAGAGTCTGTGCGGCGGCAGGGGCCATCGCTGCGCCCATGTTATTAATGTCGGTTACGCCTTTGTCCACCACTTGGCCAAAGCACACCTGCCGGATCCGCACGCCTTGGCCCTGGCTGCGGACTACGGCCGACCCGGCGCCGGTCACCGTCCATTGAGAGG
>CABQCM010000306.1 GCA_902462665.1 uncultured Oscillospiraceae bacterium
AGGAGGAAAGATGCATGGCGTTGGAGAGCGTCAACCCCCGGATTCCTTCCCGCCCGTCTGCGATAAGGGGAGTGCCGTGTAAAATCGCACCCGCAAAGGCGTTGAGTACCCCAACATGCTGTTCGGATTTCCCGTCAGTCTCCACGATGGTGTGGGTGCATTCGGGATGGGCAAAGGCGATGGTGTTGGTTTTGGTGAATTCTGGCTCGCTCACCTCGGATTCCCACTGATGCAGCTTGCCGCCCTCGGCGATTAGCTTTCCTTTTTCTAGCGTAATTTCAAAGCGGTTTGCCCCTGGATAGTCGCCGGTGGTGGTGACGAAAGTTCCGGTCGCGCCATTCTCATATTCCACATAAGCGGTGACGTCGTCCTCAACCTCGATGTCGTGCCATTTGCCATAGTGCAAATGCGCGTCCACCTTGACCGGTAGGCCGCAAATCCACTGCCACAAATCAAGGTTGTGCGGGCACTGATTGAGCAGTACGCCGCCGCCCTCGCCCGACCAGGTGGCACGCCATGCGCCGGAATTATAATAAGCCTGCGGACGATACCAGTCGGTAATAATCCAGCTGGTGCGTCGAATCGCCCCCATCCTGCCGCTGGATACGATTTCTTTCATTTTGCGGTAGACGTGGTCGGTGCGCTGGTTGAACATCATACCAAACAGCACGCTGCTTTTCGCGGCCTCCTCGTTCATTTGTCGTACCTGCTTGGTGTAAACGCCGGCCGGCTTTTCGCACATGACGTGCAGGCCGCGGCGGAAGGCCTCGATGGCGTAGCGGGGATGATCGTAATGGGGGACGGCCACGATCACCGCGTCGCACAGACCGCTGTCCATCATGGCAAGCGCGTCGTCAAAACGAGCGACGCTGGCGGGGAGCTTTTCCGTCGCCCATTCCAGCCGTGCGGGATTGATATCCGCTACGGCGGTCAACTCTATTTCAGGGCACTTGCCGGACACGATATTGCTGGCGTGGCCGGTGCCCATGTTGCCGATGCCAATGATACCCATTCTTACTGTTTGCATGAATTTCATCCTTTCCGCGCGGGAGGTCAGTTTAACCCCAGCGCCTTGAGATAGTCGTAGCTTTGCCTCAGGCAATCAAAGGGGTCTTCGCCATAGCAATTGTCCTGCTCGATGAGAATGTATTCCGTGCCGCCGCTCTCGCAGGCAGCCAGAATCCGCTCGAAATTGAGGTTGCCTGCGCCCACGGCGGCCATGCGGTTTTCACCGTCCACCACCGTCATATCTTTGAAGTGAACGCAGGGAATCCGTCCGCGCAGACGCTCGGCCCAGTCGGCCGGGTCGCCGCCGCCGTATTGGAGCCAGTAGGTATCCAGTGTGAAGCCAAGTTCATCAGGCGTTGTCGCGTCGGCCAAGGCTTGCAGACGAGTTCTTCCGTCTGCGCCGTGCCCTAGCTCGATGTGATGATTGTGGTACATCAGCTTGTGACCCAATTGATGAAGCCGCCGACCAGCTGTGCGGGCAATGCTGATCATGGCTTCCAAATCTTCTTCTCTTTTTAAGGCGTTGGGGCCGCTGCCAAGGCCGATATAGCGGCAGCCAAATTTTTTATGATTCGCAGCCGTTCGTTCGGTTTTGTCTGTGATATCGCTCTGCGGCACGTGTGTGAGCACGCAGCGCAGCCCGTTTTGATCCAGTTGTTGTTTCAGCCACGCGGGAGAATACGCGCAAGTGCCCGAAATTTGTACGGTTTGGTAACCAATATCGGCCACCCGCTTTAAGCTTTCGGCCAGAGAGTCGAGATCCTTCGCATACTCGCGCAGCGTATAGAATTGCGCGCCCAATTGCATTCCCATACCATTCATCCTTTCTTAATTACCACTTCACGTTCCAGCGCGTCTTGTAGCTTCCGTCCGACTCATGGTCCAATCCGGACGCGCTGTACGACGAAGCGCGTACCCGCTCGGCAAGCAGGCGGTCAAAGCGTTCGGTATCCAGCGGAAGCTCGGCCCATTCGCCCGTCCAGGCGGAAAGATAAGCCGCATTGGATAAGGTCAGTTCCTGAATACCATCTCGCCCAGGGGCGAGCAGTTCCTCACCGTAAAGCACGGCGTTGGTAAAGTTTTGTAAAATTCCCAGGTGGGCGGTTTCCGGCCGGTCGGGCTGAAATTCCCGATATTGCGGCGCGGGCAGAGGAGAATCGGGGACAAAACAAAACTCGCGTTCGGGCGCGGGCAGCTCCCAAAAACGGAGTCTGCCGTCCTCCAGCACCAGCTTGCCTCGGTCGCCCGCAATCTCCAAACGATTGGTGCCGGGATACTCGCCCGTGCTGGTGAGAAAGACCGCTGTCGCCCCTGTCTCATACTCAGCGTAAATGGCCGCTTCGTCCTCCACCTCAATGCGATGATATTTGGCGATGGGGCAGTGGGCCTTGAGACGTTTGGGCATACCGAAAATCCATTGCCACAAGTCGAGATTGTGCGGCGCCTGGTTGAGCAACACACCGCCGCCCTCGCCCGCCCAAGTGGCCCGCCAGTCGCCAGAGTTATAATATTCCTGTGTGCGATACCAGTTGGTCACGGTCCATTGCAAGCGTTTGGGAATCCCCAGCGCGCCCGAGCGCATCAGTTCGCGCGCCTTTTGAAACAACGGATGGGTACGTTGATTGAACATAATGCCGAAAATCCGTCCGCTTTCCTCCGCGGCCCGGTTCATGCGCACGACCTGAGAGACGGACACACCGGCAGGCTTCTCGGTCAGTACATGCAGCCCGGCCTCAAAAGCCTCGATTGCCAGTGGCGGATGAAAATAATGCGGCGTGGCGATCACGACGGCGTCGCATTTCCCGCTGTGAATCAGAGAATGCGCGTTCTCATAAACCGAGAC
>CABQCM010000307.1 GCA_902462665.1 uncultured Oscillospiraceae bacterium
ACGAGACAGACGAATCCAAATCGGTTGATACCGGACAGTTTGGGTGGGTACAGCGTCAAAGCTTCTAACCACATGCCGGGTCGCCCCGCGGTCTTTCCTTTGTCTGCGCCCCCGCCGTCCGTACGCATCG
This sequence comes from uncultured Oscillospiraceae bacterium, assembly GCA_902462665.1. GTDB lineage: Bacteria > Bacillota > Clostridia > Oscillospirales > Acutalibacteraceae > CABQCM01. The sequence continues at coordinate 131 of CABQCM010000307.1, forward strand.
TCGGGCGTGAACAAGAGGTTTGCCTGACCATGCGGCGGACGCAGGCAGACTTGCCGTCGGGGAAGGGCGGCCAACCGTCCGACGGCCGTTTTGACCGCCGCGAGACGGCTTCGTTTCGTTTGTCTCATGGTATGCCATGGCTTGGCATGTCTTTCTAAGATATATTCCCGGACAAGGCGGGATATGACTGGCTGCTTTTGACCCGTCTACTTTGGAATGGAATGATGCGGCGAAAAAAAGAGGAGACGGATTTCTCCGTCTCCTCCTTGAGTCTGATAAAAAGACTTAGTCCTTGGGAACCTTTTCCCAATCCTTCAAAAATCCCTCAACCGCACGCTGGGAGTTGGGGTTGGTGGCCATCTGCATGATCACCTTGAAGGGCATGGTAGCAACGTCGACGCCCATCTTGGCCAGCTCGATGACATGCACCGGATGACGAACCGAAGCGGCGACAATCTTGGTGTCGATGCCCTGCGCGTCAAAAATTTCGCGGATTTCAGCGGCCAGATTCAGGCCATTCTCGCCGATATCGTCCATGCGGCCGATGAAGGGGGCGACATAAGAAGCGCCTGCGTTGGCAGCCAGAATCGCCTGGGGAGCGGAGTACACCACCGTCACGCAGACCGTGATACCCTCGCTTGCCAGAGTTTTCACCGCTTTGAGTCCCTCGGGAATCATCGGGATTTTGACCACAATGTTCGGGCTCTTGGCAGCCAGGCGGCGGCCTTCCTCGATCATGCCCTCGGAATCGACGCTGAGAACCTCGGCGAAGACCACGCCGTCCTTCATAATGGCGGTCACGTCGGTGAGGATGTCGTCAAATTTACGCCCCTCGCGGGAGATGATGGTCGGGTTGGTGGTGACGCCGGTGATGGCGCCCATGTCATACGCCTTTCTTACGTCGTCGAGATTTGCGCTGTCCAAAAAGATTTTCATGCTTGTTTCTCCTCCTATGATTCCCGCAGGGCTGCTTTGAGCCATCCGGGGGTTGTACTGTTTTGATGTTCCTTATGTTGACTGCCCGCCGGCCAAGGGTGTCCCCGGAGGCGCGGGCAGAAAACGGCAGAGCGGTTCGGGCGGTTATCCCGGTGAAAATCCGGACGTCACCGCGGCAGCTTCGTGTTACAGGGGCTTTGCGTTCTCAAGCAGGTACCGCTCGGCTTCGGCGCTCCACAGCCCGTTGTTTGCCTCGACCAGCTCGGCCAGCTTCTTGTACATCGGGTCGCTCTCGCCCAGCTTGGCAAAATCCGCAATGGCGGTCATGGGCATGGAGATGTGGGTATACACCAACTTTTTGCCGCCGGGAATGTTGGGCAGATTCTTAATGGTGTCCACCGCGCTGTCCAGCCCGCCCACGTGGGTAATCATCGAGTTGGGGCGAATCTGGCCGCGGCTCATCATCGACAGAGCCTCAAACACGTCGTCGAGGTTGCTGCCCGAGTTGCCGGCGATGTGGGTGTTGTCGTAGTGGACATTATAGAAATTAAAGGGCGCGGTAAAGGCGGTGTTGGTCGGCCCGGCGAAGAAGTTCAGGCAGCCGTCGTGGCCGAGAATGGCGCTACCCTGCTCCACCACGGGGGCGACGGGAGCGTAAACAAAAACGTCGTCGTAGCCGGTGCCGCCGGTCAAATCGCGCAGCGCCTTGACCGGGTCGTCGGTCTTGCCGGTGTTGACATAGTGAAGCTCCACACCGTATTTGGCCGCTTCCTCCGGGGTGTAGATGGAAGCCGCGCGCGCCAAACGCGCGTCGTCCACGTCGGTGACAACCAGCAGGGAGGGATGGCAGTCGCGGTGAATGGCGTAGTCAACCGCGCCCAGACCCATCGGGCCTGCGCCGGCCAGAATGGCCATTTTACCGCCCATGACAATGTCCATGGTGTGGGTGTAGTGGCCCGGCACGGTGTGATAACTGGTGTGGAAACCACCGATGACGCAGGCGACCGGCTCGCTTAACGAACCGTAGAAGTAGCCCTCGCCCGTGTACTTGAGCAGGCAGCCGAGGTCAATGACCTTGGCCGGCACGATGATGTAGGTCGCGTCGCCGCCGATGTAGCGGAAGGAGTAGCCGGGGGCGGAGTAAATGTCGCTGGGGTCGTTGAGAGCGGGCTGAATGGCAACCTTGTCGCCCTTCTGATACATGCCCTGACGCTTGCTGCCGACCTCGACCACCTCGCCGCAGAACTCGTGGCCGATGATGGTGGGATTCTGCGCCACGTCGTTGGGCACACGTTTATGCTTTGCGCCCTGCATGGCCGCTTTGTAGGAGGACATGCAGACGCTGTCGGATATGACCTTGACTAAGACCTCGTCGTCCTGCAGAGGGGGAAGCTCAAACTCCTCCAGACGCAGGTCCATCTCGCCGTAAATGCGCACGGCTTTTGTTTTCATTGTTATAGATCCCCTTTCTGAACCAAAGTGGCTTTTCAGCCAATTCCTTCATAATTTTCCATATTCAAAAGCTATTATACACCCTTTTGCAGCCCATGTCTAGCCCGAAATGTGTAACAAATCGGTTTGTAATAAGCCGAGGGCTGGAGGACGGAGCTGCTCCTGCCATACCCGGGAACGTGGCGGCTGCGGGAAATAACGTGTCCGGCGCGCTTGTACCGGAGAAAAAATTATGGTATAATAACCGCCAAAGCGGTTATTATCGTTTTATTTCAGCACGGGCCTACGGCCATGTGCGCATTATACCGAGTGATGGCCCCACGCCGGGA
>CABQCM010000308.1 GCA_902462665.1 uncultured Oscillospiraceae bacterium
CTGTTTTTGTAAAGCCGCTTATCGCTGCGAAGCAGCGCAGCGGCTATGAAACCAATCGCCCGCCTTTTTACAAAGAGACTGTATTTTCAACAGAGAAAACAATCGGATGCGTATCATATCAATGAACGTGCACACCAGATAGAGAGCGGCCGCAGCGGCGAAGACCTTACATGCCATCACCGGCCAGCGAGAGGCGGCAAAGGCGACGGCGATATCCTGAATGTAATGATGCCAGATCAGCGGATGAATATGGATGATATAAACGCCCAGCGATGCGGCGGAGAAGTCAGTGATAAGGCGTCGGATCCACTTTCCGTTGCATTCCAACTTAGAGAAAAAGGACAGCAGCGCGATCGCGCATAATACAATGGTGGGCGAGGTGTAGGAAATCAGCGCGTCCGGTTTGAGCGGGAAATCAGGAGAATTTTGCAGAACGGGGCTTAAAAAGTACTTGCTGACAAAAGTCAACGCCACGGCTGCCCCAAACAGCGCCAGAGAAAGCGTTTTGGTACACCGCCCCAGAACGTCATACTGGTGCAAATATCCGCCCGCCAGGTATAACACGCACAGCCAAGCGGCGGAGTAGCCGCCGCCCAGGGCATACGGATCCTGAAAGGTCAACGAGGGCAGCAGGCAAAGAAGCAAAAAAGCGCCGGTTAGCAGAACACCCAAGGTGCGTTTGTCCAGCTTTTGCACAGCAAGATTGAGAATGGGGGCGAAAAGCACCATTGCAAAATAGGCCGATAAATACCAGTACTGTCCATAGGAAATGGGGAAGAAAAGACGGAGGATATTTTCTAGCGTCCATACGTCGGGAAACGAGATTCCCATGGCAACGGTAATCAAAACACCATAAAAAAAGATTTGAAGCCACAGCTCCAAAATACGGGAAAGCTTGGGCTTGGAACGGTACATCACATAGCCGCTGATGAGCGCGAAGCAGTTAACTGCGCAATAAGCCGAGATTTCCAGAAGCCACGCGATCCAATACTGGATGCTGTCCGGCGCGGCGGCGTTTAATACCCCGCCTTGACCCAGAATGTGCAAAACCGTCACCAGGTACATAGAGAAGATGCGAAGCAAATCAATTCCGTAATTGCGATTGGTCTTTTCCATGGATTTTGCAACCCCCGGTTCCTTTTTGTGTTGCTTCTATTATAATGTATTTTGAGGAAAAATCAACCAGATTGCATTTAGAGCGCAAAGCATTTTTAATATCTTACATTTTAATACATCTGCTTGAACAAATTCGTACCTGCACAACCTCGCGTATTTAGAGGATGATACGAGATTTTGCTTGGAACGTTGTACGCCGCTTGTATTCCCCCATGGTTTTGGTATAATAAATAGGTAATACCAGCGTTTTGCAGTCAGAGCGACCGAGAAAACAACAACTGGATTGCATCCGAAGGGAGAAATGACGACCATGACCATGACAAGCGAACAGGCTAAGGAAAAGATTCGCGGCAAGCTGTCTCATTATTTCGGAGTATCGCCCGAAAATGCTTCGGACGAATTTTTTTACGAGGCTCTGGTGCTCATACTACGCGACCAGATGCGGGAAAGCCGAGTCGATTTTGTGCAACGCTCGGCCGAGCAGGATAAAAAACAGGTTTATTATTTGTGTATGGAATTTCTAATGGGGCGTTCGCTCAAAAACACGCTGTACAATTTGAATCTGACCGACGTGGTATCCCAAGCCCTCGAAGAATTCGGCGTCAAACTGGAGAGGCTGTACGACTGTGAGCCAGACGCGGGGCTGGGCAACGGCGGGTTGGGCAGGCTGGCGGCCTGTTTCCTCGACGCGCTGGCTACCGGCGGGTATCCGGCCATGGGATATTCGATCCGATACGAATACGGGATCTTTCGCCAAAAGCTGGTAGACGGCTGGCAGACCGAGCTGCCCGATTTTTGGCTTCCCGGCGGAGAAGTATGGTTGGCGCCCCATCCGGAGCATGCCTGTACGGTCGAATTTGACGGCCAGGTGCGCGACTGGTGGGACGAGGGCTATCATCACGTCACCGTGGAAAACACCACGCAGGTCACCGCCGTTCCCTACGACCTGATGACGGCGGGGAAGGACGGTCGGGGAGTGGCTCTGCTTCGGCTATGGAACGCCGAAGCGTCCGGGCTGAACATGGAACTGTTTAATGAAGGGGATTATGTGCGTGCCATGGAGAAAAACGCTATGGCGGAGGCCATCAGCAAGATTCTCTATCCCTCCGACAACCATCTGGAGGGAAAATCCCTGCGGCTGCGTCAGCAATATTTTTTGGTTTCGGCTTCGGTGCAGGACATCGTCAAGCGGCATCTGGGCCGCTACAACACCCTTGACAACCTACCCGATAAGGTAGCTATTCATACCAACGATACCCATCCGGTGCTGGCCATCCCCGAGCTGATGCGGCTATTGCTGGACGAATGCGGCTACGGCTGGGACCAGGCCTACGACATCGTGCGCCGCACCGTGGCTTATACCAATCACACGGTCATGCGCGAGGCGCTGGAGTGCTGGCCTCTCGAGCTGTTTCGTGAGCGATTGCCCCGCATTTATCAAATCGTGGAGGAAATTGACCGCCGGGAACGCGCACGGGTTTGGGAGCGCACCGGCGACGCCGGGCTGGTCGAGCGCACGGCGGTCATTTCCAACGGCGTGGTGCGTATGGCCAATTTGGCGGTGCTGGTCTGCCACAGCGTCAACGGAGTTTCCAGGCTGCATAGTGAAATCCTGCGGCAGAGCGTCTTTGCCGATTTCTGCTCGCTTGAGCCGGAAAAATTCGGCAGCGTCACCAACGGAATTGCTCACCGTCGTTGGCTCTGTCAGGCCAATCCCAGGTT
>CABQCM010000309.1 GCA_902462665.1 uncultured Oscillospiraceae bacterium
CCCAGACGCTTGGCGAAATCAGCAAGGGGAATACCAGCCACAACCGCGCACTTGGCGCGGTACATGTTAATATAAGAGCTGGCCATGGCCCCCAGAATCATCACAGGCTCAATCTTCTGGGTGTAGAGTTCGTCAAGCAGGAAAAAGGCACGGTCGGCGTTTTGACGGTTGACCGCGCGTACCAAATCGTAGGCCGAAGAATCCAGAGTGCGAACGGCCATACGCTCAATATCCTGCGGGGTAATTTCCCGACCGGAAGCATAGGCGCACAGCTTGTCCAGCTCTCCCATCAGCAGATTCAGATCGCTGCCGCAGCGTTCCAGAAGCGTTCTGGCGTTGGGCGCGGACAGCGAAGCCCCCCGGCGTTTGGCTCCGTCGCAGAGCATGCGCGTCAGAGATGCAGAGTCCCGATGCCCGAGCTGTACTACGCTGCCCGTTTTTTTGATAAGCTCGAGCGCGCTTTTGACCCGCGCGGCGGACAAAGAAGGCGTTACCCCGCTGTACCAGAAAATCAGCACACAGGTGTCGGGGAGATCCCCCAGTAGCTCAAGCAGCTTGCCGTGCGAGGCAGCGGGCAGCGCGGCGATATCCAAATCGTTGACCGCCACACATTTTCGTTCGCTCATGAGGGGGAGCTGGCTGACCGCGGTGGCCAATTGATCCATATCCAGATCTTTCCCCGGCAGACGGTGCAGATTAAAGTCATTGCCGGCGCTGCCCACAGCCGCCTTGATAATTTGCCCGACGTAATGCTGCTTGAGGTAATCGTCTTCTCCGTAGAGAAAATAGACCCGGCTGAGCTGCCCCGATTTTAATTGGGCTTTGAGCGCGGCTTCGTCCATGACCGCCATTGGCTACGACCTCCTGATCATAAAATTATCTCCCCGTGATGCGATACATAGTGCCCCGTCTTCGCCCGCTATATACACCGCGGCCCCCTGTGCCGCCAGAGAAGCGGCCGCTGCGGCGTTTTGACCGGCGAGCAGCAAGGTGGGGGCGACCGGGCGGCTGAGTCCCTCGGGAGCGACCGCAATCGAGCTTGATACAGCGGGCGTGTCGGAGGAAACGACAAATGCGATTTCTCCCGAGCCAATGCAGAGAATCAGAGCGCCGGATTCTTCGTCCAAACGAAAGGAGGCACCCTCCCACAACTCAGTCGGCTCGGTCGGCAGGGTGCTGAGTGTAAAATCCTGACTCCGGCAGTCAAGCTGAGAGCGGTGAACGCCGTTTTCCGGCGCATAAAGCGTGTGAGTTTGCAACGTGTTTAGAATCCGCCCCGCCCCTGCGGCATACGTGTCGTCCAAGGTGGGCAGAACCACTGCATCCAGGGTGCGAATCATTTTTGAGGAGAGAAGCCCTCGCATGGCCGCATTCTTTTCGCTTCCACAGCCGATGAGGGCGGCATGGCCGTCACCCAGTACCAAAGCTGAGATTCCCTCTTCGTCCTCTGTGAGGTATACTCGGGTTACGCCGCGTTCCAACAGGGTATGGGAGCCAACACTGACGGCAATCAGCACGGTGCAGAAAATCGCGGTCAGCCGCAGCAGCTTCCGGCTACCGGGGGCGAGCAGCATCCAAAGAGCGATGAGAATCAAACAACCGGCCAGTGTAAGGTGAAGATAGCTTTCGTCGGCCGGCAGAAAAGCAAAGGGAAGGCCGGCAACCTTTTGCACGCAAAAGACCATGAACTTGGCGGCCAGACCATCGGCAAAAAAGAGGGGAGAGACCAGAAAGTCCAGGTGCAGCAGGGAAAACAGAACCGCCAGCGGAGTGCAGAACAAAATCACGTTGGGAGCGAGAAAGAGAAGAATATTGGTTAGAATGCTATAAGGAGCAAGCTGGCCAAATATCAGAATTAAAATGGGAGCGGTAAAAAGAGACGCCGCCGCCGACACAGCAATCACATTGTAAATTGCCCGAAGCCCGCGGGAGAGCCACCGATTGTGCGGTACAAACCGCTCTAGAGAACCGACGATGGGGTTGGAAAGCAGCACGATCCCCAAGGTAGCCGCCGCAGAAAGCAGCAGCCCAACATCCATGGCGCTGAAGGGATTGGGAAGAACAATGACCAGCAGAGCGACGCCCAGGGAATTGATGGCGTCGGCCTGCTCAAACAGAGCCAGGCCAACGGCATAGATACTGAACATAATTCCTGCGCGGATGGATGAATAAGGAAAACCGCATACGCCGATAAACAACCAAACAATGGCAAGCGCGTAAGCCGGAGCCCGCCGCCGGCGCGCCCCGAGGGCCGACAGCAACATGACCAGAAGCTGCCCGAAGACAGCAATGTGCATTCCTGACACGGCGAACATATGGGTTACCCCGGCTGTTTTAATTTGGCCATACAGCTCGTCTGGAATGCTGACTTTATCTCCCAGCGCGACCCCGGTGACTACCGAGGAAAGCGTAGGAGAGAGGTACTCGTTGGCCTTTTGCGAAGCGTACCGTCGCGCACGATAGAGATAATAGGACCAAGGCTTATGCTCGTTGAGCGAAATGGAGATATCTCCCACCGGATAGGCAGTAACATAGATCCCATCGGCAAAAAAGGAGCTTGCGTACCCGTCTGCGATACGATAGAGCTTCACCGTCATATCGGCGCAGTCGTAGGCCTCGCATTCAAGGGGCGCGTCAACCGACAGTTTCGCGCGAAAGGTAATTTCGGGCTCCTGCCGTGTAGTCATCTGAGCGGTGTAAGTAAAGTAGCTGCCGTGGTCTTCCCCATCGGAGGTGATGACGGCGCGCACCGGCTGCTCGGTTTTCTCCAGCGACCAGACCGGATACACGGCCATATTCCAGGCGAGCGCCACCATCAGGCAGGCGGCTCCG
>CABQCM010000310.1 GCA_902462665.1 uncultured Oscillospiraceae bacterium
GTTCCGCGTGATCGTGGGCTTCAGCTGGGGCGCTTTGTGGAACGAGGACTACAAGGGAAAAATCATTATGTTCAATAATCCCCGCGACGCTTTTGCCATTGCGCAGAAGCTGCTGGGTTATAGTCTGAACTCCACCAGTGAGGAAGAATGGCGCGCGGCCTACGATAAGCTCATGGAGCAAAAGCCGCTGGTACAGGGCTATTTCACCGACGAAATCTTCAATAAAATGGAGAGCGGCGAGGCCATCATCGCTCCCTGCTACGCGGGCGACTTCTTGGTCATGCGGGAAAACAACGAGGATTTGAAATTTGTTTATCCCAAAGAGGGCTTCAACAATTTTGTGGATTCTATTTGCATTCCCAAAGGCTGCAAAAACAAAGAGGCGGCCGAGCAGTATATTAACTTCTTGTGCGATCCGGAGATTGCGCTAGCCAATATTGAGTGCATCGGTTATTCCAGCCCCAACACCGCCGTACTGGAGATGGAGGATTATTCCCTGGCCGACAGTCCGGAAGCGTATCCCGACGCCCAAACCTTACAACGCGGGGAAATCTTTGAGATGCTTGATACGGATACGCAGGCTCTGATGGATGAACTATGGGGCAGCGTAAAAAAGGCGGAAATCGGCGTGGCGCTTTATCTTGTTATCGCCGCTGTGATCGTGCTGCTCGTGATTGTATTTTTGTTACGCTGGCGTAAAAAGAAGGCGCAGGAGGATTAAAGATCACTTTTGATCTTGCACAATATAAAAACTCAAAAGGAGACCGAGGGCGCGTAGATTTTGCGCCTTCGGTTTTCTGCAAAGGAGGAGAATCATGTTAACAACAGGATACAAGCACAAAAAAATTGTTCTTGCTAGTCAGGTGGCGAAGCTGGACAGTAACGTCCATACCGGCGGTGGAACCGACGATACCGAGGCGCTGCAGGCGGTCTTGGACAGTGCTCCCGAACTGGGCGGCCTGACGTTGATTATGGACGGCGCGGCGCTCGTGAGAGGCTTGAAGATATTCTCTGACACGACCATTGTCTGTTTGAACGCTTCCTGCGGCTTCTATTTGGCCGATGGGGCGAACCGACCGGTGTTGGAAGGAGCGCGCCGCAGCTTAACCGAATACGTGAATCGCAATATCACTTTGCTTGGCGGCACATACAACCAAAATTGTCTGCATCAGCAGCATGAGGCTCCTCGCCCGGATCTCCCGCAGCAGGAGTGGAAAGATTATCAACATGCCTTTGAATGCGACCACCAAATCGAATGGGTCATTGGGCTGCGGTTCCACGGGGTGGAAAATCTGGTGGTACGCGATGTTCATATTCGCAATCAGCGGACGTTTGGGACGCTGATCTCGAATTTCCGCCAGGTTCATATGGAAAATATCACAATCGAACTGCCGGATAAACTGCATGCCCAGAATCAGGACGGTCTGCACTTCTGGGGACCAGGGCAGTTTTTGACGCTGCGGGATATCAGCGGCTGCGCGGGGGATGACTTCATCGCCTTGGCGCCGGATGAAAGCGACGAAGTATCGTCCATCACGGATGTACTCATCGACGGGGTGTTTCTGGATGACGCTGACCAGGCGATTCGATTGCTTTCGCGCAACCAGGGACAGCTCGACCGGGTGACCATCCGCAATGTGTCCGGCACCTATGCCAGCTATGGATTTTATATCAACTGCTGGTTTCCGAACGGAACGTTCGGTAACTTTGGCAGTATTACCTTTGAAAATATTGATCTTCGTCCCATCAAGCCGGTCTATGATTATGCGCCGCCCTTCCTATTTCAAATCGGCGGTAATATTGAGCATTTGGCGCTGCGCAATATTCAGTGGTATCCCTTCGATAACCGGCCCTTACTGCGTATCGGATATCCATATTACGACTTGAATTATCCCATTCCAGAGCAGGGTGGTCCCGTCATCCGCTCGCTTCTGGTGGACGGGGTGTATGCCATGGAACAGGCTGGTCAAAACATGGATTACATCACCTGTCGCGGCAAGGTGGAATCCATGATTTTGCGTGACATGGACATTATTCGGCCACAGGGGGAACCGGGCAGTGCATTGCTGCGCACCGAACCGGGCTGCGAAATCGGGGAACTGACGCTGCAGCGGGTCAATCTTCGCAATTTGGAAAGCGAGATCGCGGATGACGGAGGACACATTGGCACGGTGCGTCGTGAGTAATTAGACGAAACAATCAAGGTATAACGCGCCGCAGGGCGGCAACTTTGGCTGTCGTCCGCATTACCGTTCCTGGAAAAGCGATGCCCTTCCGTCTTCCGGCGTCTTGCTGGGGCCAAAGTTGCACGGTCTGCGGTCGAATATTTTTCACGCAGCGCATTGGAGCGTCGGGAAGGCGCACGATGCAGCCATGCTGTCGCATCGAAGCGGCGTTGTCTACACCAAAATAAAAGGGCGAATATCTCGTGTGAAGACAGAAAATCGGGGAATATTTTAAAAATCATCGTATTTTCTGTTGACAAACTGTACCAATATGAATATTATTTGGTTATGACCGATGGCTGGCAGACAAAACTCCTGTCAAATGCGGCCAACAATATTCCAAGGAGGACAATATCAATATGGTGTTCGAAAAGATCAGGACGATTCTGTGTGAGCAATTGGAGCTGGAGGAAGATCAGGTAACCATGGATTCTTCCATTATGGAGGATCTGGGAGCGGACAGTCTGGATTTGGTCGACCTGCTCATGTCTCTGGAGGATCAGTTTAATCTTGAAGTGCCCGATGAAGATGTGGAAAAAATCAAGACGGTGGGCGATCTGGTCCGCTATGTTGAGGAAAAACAGTAAGCTATGTAACATTCAAAAAC
>CABQCM010000311.1 GCA_902462665.1 uncultured Oscillospiraceae bacterium
GTATAATATGCTCAGCGGTGGAAATTAACGCTTTTATGGAAAGGTGAGGAAGGTCATGAACGTAGCGGTTTGCGTCGGAAGTTCCTGCCATTTGCGCGGGTCGTACAATATTATTGAGCTGCTCAAGCAGCACCTGGAGGAGCATGGATTGACCGATAAGGTGGATCTTCGCGCTGCCTTTTGCCTTGGAAAATGCACCGACGGGGTCAGCATTAAAGTGGACGATGAAATCGTCTGCGGCGTATCGACTGAGAATTTTGACGAGATTTTTCAAAAATACATTCTCGACCGGGTGAAATAACCGAATTTCGGGGGCATCGTACATGAACGAATATTTGGGGCTGAAAAAGTCCAACTGTAAAAACTGCTATAAATGCATCCGGCATTGTCCGGTCAAATCCATTCGATTTTCCGACGGCCAGGCTCACATCGTTGGGGATGAGTGCATCCTGTGCGGCGGCTGCTTTGTAGTATGTCCTCAAAACGCAAAGGCGATTCGCTGCGATGTCGGCCGTGCAAAAGAATTGATCGCTTCCGGTGCACCGGTTTACGCAAGCATCGCGCCTTCCTTTGTGGCCAACTATGAGGGGGCTGACCTGGCGTCGATGACCCGCGCGTTGCAGGCGCTGGGGTTCGCCGGGGCGGGGGAGACCGCCATCGGCGCGACGGTGGTTAAACAGGAATACGACCGTATGCTCGGCGACGGGCGCAAATCGGTCATTATTTCATCCTGCTGCCACAGCATCAACACGCTGATTCAAAAATACTACGCCGAGGCGCTTCCCTATCTTGCTCACACCCTGTCTCCCATGCAGGCGCACTGCGAGCTGCTGAAAAAGGAGCATCCCGGCGCAAAAACGGTCTTTATCGGGCCGTGTATTTCCAAAAAGGCCGAGGCCGAGCAGTATCCCGGCGCGGTGGACTGTGTACTGACTTTTGAAGAACTCAGCGAGTGGCTGCGCGGCGAGGGGATTGCCGTTGAGGCGGGAGCGTCTCAGTCGGCGGAGGACGGCCGGGCGAGGTTGTTCCCCACCACGGGCGGCATTCTGCGCTCTATGGCCTGTGAGAACCCCGAGTACAGCTACGTTGCTCTCGATGGGGTGGAAAATTGTATGGCCGCGCTGCAGGATGTCATCGACGGCAAGCTGGAGCATTGCTTTCTCGAAATGTCGGCCTGCGTAGGCAGTTGTGTGGGCGGCCCCGCGATGGAAAACCGCCGTTATCCGATTCGCGACCGCATGGCGGTAGATCGTGCTGCCGGCAAGCGGGATTTTGCGGTGGATCAGCCTGAGCCGGACGCTCTGCACAAAGAGATGCCGTTCATCGGCCTGCATCGTCAGATGCCGGGCAGCAAGGCCATTGAAGAAATCTTGCACAAAATGGGTAAGACGACCCCGGAGCAGGAGCTCAACTGCGGCAGCTGCGGCTACAATACCTGTCGGGAAAAGGCGCTGGCAATCTACCAGGGCAAAGCCGATTTGTCCATGTGCTTGCCCTATTTGAAAGAAAAGGCTGAGTCTTTTTCGGATAACATTTTCCGCAATACTCCCAACGGCCTGATCGTGGTCAACGAAGAACTGGAAATTCAGCAGATTAATACCGCCGCACGCCGGATTATGAACATCAAAAACGAGCAGGATGTTTTGGGCGAGCCGGTGGTGCGCATTCTGGATCCCAAGCGTTTCCTGGATGTGCTTTCCACTGGGCGCAGCATCCACGACGAGCGGATTTATCTGAGTGAATACCGTAAGTTTGTCGAGCTGAGCATTGTTTACGATAAAAGCTACCATATCCTCATCAGCATTCTGCGCGACGTGACCAACGAAGAAACCGAGCGGGAGAAGAAGGAGGAAATGGGGCGGCAGACCATCGAAATCACCGACAAGGTGATCGACAAGCAGATGCGGGTGGTACAGGAGATTGCCTCTCTGCTCGGCGAAACGGTGGCCGAAACCAAAATTGCACTGACCAATTTGAAGGAGTCGCTGAGCGATGAATGAGCTTTGCACCGACATTGGCTATTACAGCCTCAATAAAAAAGGCGAGCAGCTGTGCGGCGACAACGTTGAAATCATTGAACGGGATGAAAATTCCACCGTTGTGGTTCTGGCCGACGGTTTGGGCAGCGGCGTTAAGGCTAACATTCTGTCTACGCTGACCGCCAAAATTATCTCCACCATGATGGCCAATCACATGTCGCTGGAGGATTGCGTCGCCACCATCGCCTCCACTCTGCCGGTTTGCGAGGTGCGCAAGGTGGCTTACTCCACCTTTACCATCATTCAAATTATTGACAACCGGGAGGCTGAGATTATCCAGTACGACAACCCCGGCGTAATTTTGCTGCGCGGCGGCAAGCATGTGGAGTTTGACAAGACCGAACGAGTCATCGGCGGGAAAACCATTTATCAATCCCGTCTGCCGCTGGAGGAAAACGATGCTTTCCTAATGATGAGCGACGGATGCATTCATGCCGGCGTGGGGGAGAGGCTCAATTTTGGCTGGCAGCGGGAAAATATCATTGAATTCATGGAAACCATGTACGACAGCGCCTTCACAGCCAAAACATTGTCTACCATCCTGCTCGACGAGTGCAACCGTCTCTATGGCGGCAAGCCAGGGGATGACACCACCGTATGCACCGTGCGCATTCGCAATCGCCGGCCGATGAACTTGATGTTCGGCCCGCCCTCCGACCCGGCCGATGTGGAGAAAATGATGTCTCTCTTTTTCTCCAAACCGGGCAAGCACATTGTTTGCGGCGGCACCACCTCCACAAACAATGTGCTTGCCCGGTTTG
>CABQCM010000312.1 GCA_902462665.1 uncultured Oscillospiraceae bacterium
TTTCAATGGCCCACTTTTTGTAGGTGCCGGCCACCAGATGCTGGAAGCGGGTGGGGTTGGTCGAGTTACCAGTAATGGAAACATCAACGCCCTCTTGCTTCATGATGGCGACACCCTCCAGCACATCGTTAGCGCCGTAGCAGCGAACCTTAGCACGCTCGCCATCCGAGAAAGCACGCTCCTCGACGATTTTCAAGTCGCCCGTATAGAAATCATAGTCGGTTTTCACATAGGTGAATCCATTGATGCGGGAGATAATATAAGCGGCGTCCTTTCCCAAGCCGTTGAGGATAACACGCAGCGGCTCTTTGCGCACCTTGTTGGCGGTGCGGGCAATGCCGATGGCGCCCTCAGCGGCAGCAAAGGACTCATGGCCGGCAAGGAAGCAGAAGCACTTGGTTTTCTCTTCCAAAAGCATAGCGCCGAGATTACCGTGTCCAAGGCCGACCTTTCTTTGTTCCGCGACCGAGCCGGGGATACAAAAGGCCTGCAGGCCTTCTCCGATGGTAGCGGCGGCCTGTGCGGCGGATTTCACGCCCTTTTTCAGTGCCAAAGCAACGCCAAGCGTATAAGCCCAAACGGCGTTTTCAAATGCAATCGGCTGTACGCCGCGCACGATAGCGTCCACGTCAACACCCTTAGACAGGCAGAGCTCCCGGGCAGCCTCCAGACTGTCGATGCCGTTTTCAGCGAGACAGGCGCTGATTTTAGCCATTCTTCTTTCTTTGCCTTCGAATTTTACTTCGTTTGCCATAGTTGAAGCCCCCCTTTCTTATTCTTCGCGCGGATCGATGTATTTCGCCGCGTTTTCGTAACGTCCATATGTACCCGTGTTCTTAGCGTAAGCCTCGTCGGGAGAAACGCCGTGACGGATATCCTCCAGCATCTTGCCTACACGGACAAACTGATAACCGGTGACCTCGTTGTTTTCATCCAGCGCCATCTTAGTGATGTACCCTTCGGCCATCTCCATATAACGCACACCCTTGAGCTTGGTCGAGAACATAGTGCCGACCTGCGAACGCAGACCCTTGCCCAAATCCTCTAAGCCAGCGCCGACCGGCAGACCATCCTCCGAGAAAGCCGACTGACTGCGGCCGTAGGCGAGCTGCTTGAAAATCTCGCGCATGGCCACGTTGATGGCGTCGCACACCAAATCGGTGTTGAGGCACTCGAGCAGGGTTTTGCCAGGCAGAATTTCTGCTGCCATGGCGGCGGAATGGGTCATGCCCGAGCAGCCGATGGTTTCTACCAACGCTTCTTCCACAATGCCATTTTTGACATTGAGGGTCATTTTGCAGGCGCCCTGCTGCGGCGCGCACCAGCCGATACCGTGAGACAGGCCGGAAATGTCGCTGATCTGGTAGGACTGGACCCATTTTCCTTCTTCGGGAATGGGGGCCGGCCCGTGATGCGGACCCTTCGCGACGGTACACATTTGTTCCACTTCATGGGAATAGTTCATAGGGAAGCTCCTTTCAACGTCATACTCATACGTTTTGTCGCGTACTTTTTAATTATATGAAAAACTTGGACTAAAAGCAAGAGAAAATCAGAAAATTTACGTTACGGCCAGTTTCTCAGACAAAAAGAAAGCCCGGCATGTGAATCCTACCGGGCATTTCGATTTATTTTAGTCGAATCCGCGTCCAAGTTGTTGCCGCAAGCAGTTCGGTGATATGATCGGCAGCTTCAGGGCAAATATAGGATACAGAAATCCCAGACAGGGATCTCATAGCAAGCCGATATCGATCGGGAAGCTCCCAGTGAGTAGGAATACGGGATTCATTGTCCAAGAAAAAGTTGGCAATCGTCCGGCAGAAATTTTTCTGCCGGACGATAGATGCTTTATGAATTGCTCGATCCGCTGTCTAATCCAGTAATCTTAGTACGATCCTTTTCGCTGGTAGGTACCAGACAAATCCAGGAACTTCCCGCATTGACCTTCAATGCGCTTCCATCCTCGTTGGTGAAGGCAAGAGGGGAAGAGGCCTCCCCCTTTTTCCAACGAATAGTTTTGGCTCCGCCTTCTGAAATATAAACGCCTTCTCCTCCGTCGAGAGCCGTTTTTGTATGGTAGTTATCGTCAAAGGAGGTAACGTTGGTGTAGAGGAAAAAGACATTTTTAAAGGAAACCGTCTTGCTGGTTTTATAATCCTTTAACGCTTTTCCTTTTGGACAGCGGGTATACATTTTGGAAGACTCGTCATAACGGAAGTTGGTAGTATACGAAGAAGACATGGAGACAAAGGCGTCCAGGCAGCTAAGTTCTCCCGCTGGAGTGGTCTGCTCAGCACTCGAAAAAGAAAAGACAGGTTTTGAATCCTCGTTGAGATTTTGACGCAGATCGCTTTTGGCAATTCCTTCGCTGAGCATGCTGCCCTTAGTGTATAGAGTATGCTCCGTGGCTTTGCCGTTTTTTTCACGGAACTGCACCGAGGAATCTTTCGCCCCCAAATCGTAGGAGGAAAGCTTGAGCTTTTTCAGATGGGGCGTCGCATAGGTGTTATCGGAGCCGCAGTGAACGGGGATAGCGTCAAAGGTGGCCGCTAGATCAATGTAAGAATATCGCAGAGAGCGGATGGTGCCGATCTGACCGACCGAGCTAATGTCCGAATACACCGCCATCAAGCGGGTGATGCCGCCTTCAGCCAGGTTTTCAAACACAATATCGGCCTCTCCAAGACCGGTCTGAACACTTTGAGCGGTTTCGATATTATTGAT
Source organism: uncultured Oscillospiraceae bacterium (assembly GCA_902462665.1). Lineage (GTDB taxonomy): Bacteria > Bacillota > Clostridia > Oscillospirales > Acutalibacteraceae > CABQCM01. The sequence continues at coordinate 2,725 of CABQCM010000312.1, forward strand.
CATCACCGCAACAGGGCGTTTTCCCGTCGCCTCTTTCTTGAGATCATATACACCGGTCAAAGGGTTGAGCGCATA
>CABQCM010000313.1 GCA_902462665.1 uncultured Oscillospiraceae bacterium
CGGGCTGCCCGTCGTAATCCGCAAAAAGCCGGGGAAGCAACGCACAATAATGGAGCGTTCCCGCAGCCCCTCAAACAACTCCTTGGCCCGCGGAGTACGCAGCACCACAAAATTGGTACAGGTGGGAAGCAGCGATTCCCCCTCGCGCAGCGCTAAGGCAGACAGCGACTTGACCAACGAATCCCGGGAGCGAAGAAGCTCGTCCCGTCCCTGCCGGACGGCGTCGGGATACGAAAGCACCACCTCTCCTGCAAGCTGAGTCAGAGTATTGACATTGTAAGGCGACTTAGCGGCGCGCAGCACTCGAGTGAGGCAGGAATTCGCCACAGCAAAGCCCAGCCGTAGCGCGGCAAGCCCCATCATTTTAGAGCAGGTGCGCAGCACGATAAGATTATCGTATTCGGCCGCTTCCCGTACCAGCGACTGGCTGTCGTCCCAAAAGTCCATATATGCCTCATCCAGCACAACCAGCGCATCGGTGCCCTGTACAATCTCCAAAACCTGCTGACGCTCCAGACCCTGCCCGGTGGGGTTACAGGGATTGGAGAACAACAGCATCCGGCATCCACTCTGGCGAAGCGTATCCAATACCTGAATGGGGTCAACGGCAAAGTTCTCTCCCTTATCCAGCCGCACACAGTCTACCTCGGCCAACGCCAGATAAAACGAATACATCGAAAAATCCGGGGACAGCACCATCGCCTTCTCCCCTTTTTGCAAAAAGGTGTTCACGATGACCGAAATCAGCTCATCCGAACCGTTTCCCGCTGTGACAAAAGTGGGATCCATCCCATAATATTCGGCAAACCGAGCGCAGACCCCCGCCGCCGCGGGATCGGGATAACGCCGATAATCCGCCCCGGCCAACGCTTTCTGCAGTTCCTCCTGTGCCTCGGCGGGGATGGGCAAATAGGATTCGTTGGCATCAAGCCGAATGCGGTATTCCCCGGCAATTGGCTCATAAGGCACCAGCCCGGCAGCCTTTGGGGATAAAGTATAAGACATAAAAGGAAACCTCCTTTAACGCTGCATTTTCAATACACAGCATTACCGTAATCTGCGTTGTCACAACGGGTAAATTCACCGTCTGACAAACTACTGCATCCGAACCCGTACCGACTGAGCGTGAGCGGTCAGGCCTTCGGTCTCGGCCAATCGGATAATATCCGGCCCAGCCTGACGCAGCGCCTCTTGCGTATACGAAATGAAGCTGGAACGTTTCACAAAGCTGTCGACCGACAGCGGCGAAAAGAAACGGGCGGTACCGCTGGTGGGCAGCACATGGTTTGGCCCTGCAAAATAATCCCCAAGCGGCTCGGGCGAATAAGCGCCCAAAAAGACCGAACCGGCATTGTCCAGCCGTTCCAACAATTCCATCGGATTCTCAGTGACTACCTCCAGATGCTCGGGAGCAAGCTCGTTGGCAAAATCCACGGCTTCCTCCATCGTGCGGCAAACAATGCCCGCGCCGAACCGGGAAAGAGACTCGGTGAGAATATCCCGCCGGGAAAGCCGCTCGGCCTGGTTCGCCAGCTCCTGTGCGGTGCGCACTGCCACCGAACGGTCGGTGGTAATCAGGATAGCCGAAGCCAGCCGATCGTGCTCTGCCTGCGAGAGCAAATCGGCGGCAAGGTACGTCGGATTGGCCGTATGATCGGCCAGTACCAAAATTTCGCTTGGGCCGGCGATCATGTCGATGTCCACCACGCCGTAAAGCAGACGCTTGGCAGTGGCGACATAAATGTTACCCGGGCCCACGATTTTATCCACCCGAGGAATGCTCTCGGTACCATAGGCCAGCGCAGCAACGGCCTGCGCGCCGCCTACCAGAAATACACGATCCACTCCCGCCACCTTGGCCGCCGCCAAAATCTCTCGGTTGTTCAGCCCAGACTTGGGGGGCGGCGTGACCATCACAATTTCCTTCACGCCGGCGATGCGGGCGGGAATGGTATTCATCAGCACGGTCGAGGGATAGGCCGCCGTGCCGCCGGGAACGTAAATCCCTACTCGATGCAGCCCGCGCACCCGCTGCCCCAACAGGCAGCCCTGCTCGTTGCGAAAAGACCAGCCCTCCTGCTTTTGACGCTCATGAAAAGCACGGATATTCGCCGCTGCCTTTTCCAATGCGGCCACAAAATCGGGATCACAGTCTTTGACCGCCTGCTCCAGCTCCTTGGCTGGAACCTCAAGCTGCTCGGGAACCGCGCCGTCGAACTGCTTCGTATAGCGTCGCACCGCCTCGTCGCCCTGCTGCCTGACGCAGTCAATCAGCTCGCTGACCGCAGCGGTTACCGTACGATCTACCTCGCCGCTTCTCTCCTTAAGCTTGGCAATCAGCTCGCGCTCGGCCTTGCCGTCGGCGTTTACAATCTCAATCATCTATTCTCCGTCCTTTCCGGATTCCAATTTACCGTTCCAGCTCTTGTTTTGCCTGCTCCATACGATCAAGCAAAGATTCAATCTCCCCTTTGCGCATTTTGAGACTGGCCATATTGACAATCACCCGCGCGGAAATCGGACAAACCGTTTCATAGACCTCCAGCCCGTTTTCCTTTAAAGTGGAACCAGTTTCCACAATATCGACAATAGCGTCGGCCAGCCCCAGCAAAGGCGCCAGTTCCACCGACCCCTCAATTTTGATGATGCGGATATCCATGCCCTTTTGCTCGAAAAAAGAACGGGCCACGGCGGGATATTTGGTGGCGATAGTTTTCATTGCATAACCGCTGTAGAAATCCTCCCCCCGTTTTCCCGCCAAGGCGAACCGGCAACGACCGAAGCCGAGATCCATG
>CABQCM010000314.1 GCA_902462665.1 uncultured Oscillospiraceae bacterium
CGCGCGAGAAAATCCCGCAGCGACAGGTGCTCAATATACTCGCAAATGTTGTAAGCGGTACCATTGGCTTCAAAAATATCATAAACCGGGAGCAACGCAGACAATTCCCGCTGGCGCGCCAACGCCCGGGAAAGCTCCAAAAAAGAGCCGAGACAGGAATTATAGGTGGCTTCATAGCCCTCGGTTACCTTGACCTCCAACTCGCCCTCGCCGCGGGTTACCAGATTCGTAGGAAGAAATTCCCGAATCATGACCGGCGACTGCATTACGTTATCCCAGCCAAGGTAAGTCGCACCCTCGCCGTTGGAATTGAGCAGCTTGCCGACCAGATAACGATCCTCCAGCCAGACCTTTGGCGGAAGGTAGGGGGCCAGTTGCAGAGCATCTTCACGATAACCGCAATATGGGCAAACCTCCGCTCCTCCATTGTCCTTCATGCACCCCATGCAAAGCTCATTGACGTTTTGCATTGTACGATTCACTCCTCCAGCTTTCGGTCGCTCCCAAATGACCATTTCATCAATCACATACAACAGCTATTGTAATCAATCCGTGTCATAAGGTCAAGTTACAACTTAGTAACATTTTTCTACAACGCCTTAGTTTTCGTCGTCTGGATTTTCCCAGTTGTGCCAGACCGACTGAACGTCGTCGTCCTCTTCCAGCATTTCAATCAGACGATTCATTTTTTTGACGGCCTCATCGTCGGTCAGCGCCGTGGTGGTAGTGGGCAAATATTCGACCTCTGCCGAGACGAAGGAGTAACCCTTGGCGTCCAGCGCGTCGCGAACCTGTCCTAGATCGTTTGGCTCGGTCGTGATCTCAAACAACTCCTCATCGGCATTGAAATCACTTGCTCCCGCTTCCAGAGCGTCTTCCATCACCTGATCCTCATCTTTTCCATCCGCTTCGATGCGCAGTACACCGGTGCGGTTAAACAGGAACGAAACGGAACCAGTCTGGCCAAGATTTCCACCGTTTTTATCAAAGAAATGACGCAGGTCGGCTGCGGTACGGTTGCGGTTATCGGTAAGAGTTTCCACAATGACGGCGATGCCCTGCGGGCCGTATCCCTCGTACACCAGCTCCTCGTAGGCGCTCGCATCGCCTTCGCCGGCCGCTTTTTTGATAATGCGATCGATGTTATCGTTGGGCACATTGTTGGCTTTGGCCTTGGCAATGCAATCACGCAGTTTGGAGTTAGCGGCGGGATCAGGCCCTCCTTCTCGGACAATGATGGCCATTTCACGGCCGATTTTCGTAAAAATTTTTGCCTTTTGAGCGTCGGTCTTTTCCTTTTTGCGTTTAATGTTATTCCACTTCGAATGACCTGACATATCACGTACTCCCATCTTTTGAACTAATAATTTATTTTATCATAAAATTTGATACAATTCAAGTGGTATCTCTCGATGGCCTTTTGACCTATATAGATTCAAGGTATACGCTTGCGTCGATACCTTGACGCCCTTTCTGCTGAAAACATATCCAAGACGGAAAAACGGTATGGTGCTGCTGCGTTTTAAACGGCTTTTTTCTTTGTAGTAAAGTAAGCTTTGGTTTATAATGCCGCCGTCTGCCAAAGATCGTAGGCGGTATCGAAACGGCGGGCGGTGAAATCAAATGCATTTCACAAGCCCGCCGTTTCGTTTTACCATTGGATGATGCTGCATGCAGCGCAAAGAAGCACCAGAACCCCCAGGATAATACGATAATAACCAAATACAGTAAAGTCTTTTTTCTTAATATAATTCATCAGGAATTTGATGGCCACGACCGACACCACGAAAGAGATTAGCATGCCAACCAGCAAAATCACGAAGCCGCCGCCGGTGAGGCTGTGGCCCTGCGCAAAATATTTTACCAGCTTTAAGAAACTGGCGCCGAACATGGTGGGAATGGCGAGGAAGAAGGAGAACTCCGCCGCCACCGGACGAGCGCAGCAAAGCAAAATACCGCCCAAAATCGTAGCGCCGGAACGAGAGGTGCCGGGAATGAGAGACAAAATTTGAAAAGCGCCGATGAGCAGAGCGGTTTTATAGCTCAAATTGGAAAGACTGGTGACAGCGGGACTGCGGCTGCGGTTGCGTTGTTCCACCACAATAAAAGCAACGCCGTAAACAATCAGAGTGATGGCAACCACCAGGGGGCGATAAAGATATGTGTCCATCAACTCGTCGAACATCAGCCCGATTACCGCGGATGGAATGCAGGCGACAATCACCTTGCCCCAAAGAGACAGGGTGTTTTTGCGTTGGATTTCGGTTTTACGCGCCGAGAAGGGGTTCAGCTTATGGAAGTAGAGCAAGATGACGGCCAAAATCGCACCGAGCTGAATGACCACCCGGAACATTTCCATAAACGCATCGTTGGCAATCGGATCTTCGTAGACGTTAAGGTTCAGAAATTGCTCAAAAATGATCAAATGTCCGGTGCTGCTGATGGGCAGCCACTCGGTAATTCCCTCGACAATGCCGAGAACAATGGTTTTAAAAATATTCAGTATCACGTAGGTCATCCTTTCCTGACTGAAATTGAACCGGCGAAGGAAGAAACGCCGCGTAAGGTTAAACCAGAGCCTTCCTGACGGATTGTATGCAGCGGCAGTGCGCTTTATGTCATTCGTCCAGCTTGAGCACAGCCATAAACGCCTCTTGAGGCACTTCGACCGAGCCCAGCTGACGCATGCGTTTTTTGCCCTCTTTTTGTTTTTCCAATAGTTTTTTCTTGCGAGTAATATCGCCGCCGTAGCACTTGGCAAGCACGTCCTTGCGCATGGCCTTGACCGTTTCAC
>CABQCM010000315.1 GCA_902462665.1 uncultured Oscillospiraceae bacterium
CCGTTTGAATTGTTTTCCGACAACACCTCCCGTGTGAAGTATCTGACGCAGGTAATTCGTTTTATTCTGCTGATTACCGCGATGAATTTCCTGTTTGGTATCGACAATCTGATTTTATTTTTTTCAATGCAAAACGATTTGAGCCTTTTGGGGCTGGTAAATGTCATTCTTGCCTGCTGCGGGTCGTTTGGGATATACCGGCTTCGTAAAAAACGAAAGAAAATAGAAATGGATGGGCAGCTATTTGAATAGAAAAGGCTGGTTTTCTGCAAAAAAGATCATCCATAAAATATGTATACCGCCGCGAATGGATAGCCATAGCGGCGGTTTTGTTAGACGAAGTAAGTCGGGTAGCATGCCTTTTACGCGAAAGCATTGAAACGCTGGGTGTGTTACGCGGCTTCGCCATGCGACGTATTGTACCTGAATTGTTTCGTCTATGCCATCATACTCACCGTTCAAGACGGCAGTGATTCATTGTGCGCGGCGTTATTTCTTTGCCCGCAGAACCGAAACGCCGGTGTCGATCACATCCGGGCCGGTGGAGGCGTCGGTCAGCGCGGCAAAGGCCTGCGCCATGCCCAGATAGCCCATGGTATAGGGATTCTGCGCCATAGCCGCTTTGAGCGCACCTTCGTTGAGCAGGTTTTGAATGGTGTCCGAGCGGTCAAAGCCGATTCCGATAATCTCTTTGCCAGATGCTTTGATGGCGTTGCCGGCGCCCACGGTAGCGCCCTCATTGGTTCCGAAAATGCCGACCAAATCATTGTTGCCGGTGATAAAGCCGTTGGCCGCGTCCTGAGAAGCCTGGAAGTCGCCCTCTTTGTATTCGGTGGTCAGCAGGGTAAACCGGCCGTCGGCTTCCATCACCTCGCGGAATCCTTTTTCCCGGCTGATGGTCGAGTTGGTGGCCAGATTTACTCCGATGATGCCGATTTTACCTGAAGTGATTCCGGCGTTGCGCAGCTCGTCGAGCATCGTTTGTCCGGCGATTTGCCCTGCCTTAATGTTGTCGGTCGACAACGTGGCGATGGCGGGGACGTCGGCGGGGGAGTCCACGTAAATCACCTTGACGCCTTTGTCGATCGCATTGCGAACTGCGGTGGAGATGGCGGTCTGGTCATTAGCGGCGAGCAGAATCAGGCTGGCCCCTTCTGCGACCGCATTGTTGATGATTTCAATTTGCTTGGCATTGTCTTTTTTGTCCGGAGCGTCCCATTTGTAGGTTAGCCCCAACTGGGTGGCCATAGCCTTGGCGCCGCTGTCGACCGAAACCCAGTGCTGATCCATTTTGTCCATGGTAATCAGGTAGACTTTTTTGTCGGCGTTGTTGGCCGTCGAGCCGCCGCCGTCGGTGTTGGAACAGGCCGTGAATACCACAGTGGTAAGCAGGGCCGCGAGAATGAGAGCAAGGATACGCTGTTTCATAGATTCATTCCTCCATAAAAATTAGATATTTATTTGGTGCTTTGCGCCTTTTTGAGACCGAAACGCCGTTTGCCGCCCTTACTGCCTCGGGCGATGCGGTCAAACAAAACCGAAATAATGACCACAATGCCGATGACGATATTGCGTAGCGCGGCTGGCGCGCCGGCGAATTGCAGACCGTTTTGAAGCACGCCCCAGATGAAGGCGCCGACCACGGTGCCGAACAGGATTCCCTGTCCGCCCATGGTGCTTACGCCGCCGATGACCGAGGCGGCCACGGCGTTGAGCTCATAGCCGTTGCCCGCGTCCATATTTCCCATGCCGCTTTGCGCGGTCAGAATCAGGCCGACCACACCGGCGAGCAGGGAACTGAACACGTATACCTTGGTTTCGGCCAGTACGACGTTGACACCCGAAAGCTTGGCCGCTTCGTAGTTACTGCCGATGGCGTAGGTGTGTCGTCCTGTGCGGGTGCGCGAAAGCAAAAAGTTAAAGATCAAGAACAACACCAGACAAATCCAGATGGGGGTGTAAATTTTTAAAAAGCTGCCGTAATAGAAAAAGTTTTGAAAGCCCTCTTGGCCGATGCTGTCGGTGTTGCGGTTGTTGTTGACCAGCTGAGCGATGCCGCGGGCGATAATCATGGTGCCCAAGGTGGCGATAAAAGCGGGCAACTTGGCCTTGGCAATGAGCAGGCCGTTGATGAGCCCGATGACACAGCAGGCCAGCAGAGTCAGAATGGTGGCCAGCCAGGGATTCATGTGAGCGGTAGACATCAGCGTGGCCGACATCATACAGGACATGCCCGCCACCGAACCAATCGACAAATCGATGCCGGAGGTGATGAGCACATAGGATTGCCCGATGCCGATGATGAGAATCGGAACCACCTGCCGCAGAAGGTTGGTCATATTGCTCGCGCCCCAAAAAGAGGGATTCAGCAGGCCAAACACGATGACCATAACAATCAGCGCGATGGTAACCGATACCACCTGTCCTACTCCGCGCCGGGCAAGCAGAGAACGTACGCCCGAATCCGGGCGGTTCGATTTTGACATATACATACATCCTTTCCGAAACCGACGCCTGCAACAAAGAAAAGAACCTTGTCCAATGAGGGAGAGTTTCTTTGTCTGGAATGGCGCGCGGGGAGAGCTTACCCCTCTTTGGTTTGGTCGTATTTGGTGGCGCAGGCCATAATTTTTTCCTGCGTGGCCTCGCTTTGGGGGAAATCCCCCGTGATGCGGCCGTTGCACATCACCAGAATGCGGTCGGCCATACCGAGAACCTCGGGAAGCTCGGAGGAGATGAACAAAACGCCCATTCCCTCCTGCTTGAGACGGTTCATAATATTGT
>CABQCM010000316.1 GCA_902462665.1 uncultured Oscillospiraceae bacterium
GCGGACGGGCTGGCGCTGGGCAAGGGAGTGATCATTGCGGAGGATGAGTCCGCAGCTGCCGGGGCGCTGAAAACCATTATGGAGGACAAAGCGTTCGGCGCGTCGGGGAATCAGGTTGTGGTAGAAGAATTCCTGACCGGTCCGGAGGTATCGGTGCTTGCCTTTGCCGACGGAAAAACGGTGAAGCCAATGGTTTCCTCCAAGGATCACAAACGCGCTCTCGACGGCAATCAAGGTCTCAACACCGGCGGAATGGGAACAATCAGCCCCAATCCATACTATGACGGCGCCATGGCCGAGCGATGCATGCAGGAAATCTTTCTGCCTACGATGGAGGCGATGCGCTCCGAGGGTCGTCCCTTCCGTGGATGTCTTTATTTTGGTCTCATGCTTACCCCAAAAGGGCCCCGGGTGATTGAATACAACGCCCGTTTCGGCGATCCCGAGACTCAGGTGGTGCTCCCCCTGCTCGAAACCGATCTTTTGGATATTATGGAAGCCGTGATCGACGAACGACTGGAAAGTCAGGATATTGTCTGGAAATCGGGCTGCGCGGCCTGTGTGGTCATGGCTTCGGGCGGATATCCCGGCAGCTACCCCAAAGGCATCGCGATCGAAGGGCTGGATGAGGACGGCCAAGTTCCGGGCGCGACGGTTTACCACGCTGGTACCAAGTTGGAAAACGGCCAGTTCGTAACGGCAGGAGGCCGGGTGCTGGGAGTGACCGCTGTGGGATCCACTCTGGACGAAGCGTTGGAGAAGGCCTATTGCGCAGTAGGAAAAATTCATTTTGACGGGGCTCATTATCGCCACGATATCGGTCGGATTGAATAAATCTCATCCGGGATGCACGTAAAATATCTCCCTTTGCGAAAGGATGGATGAACCCAATGAAGGCAACCTGGCGCACGATTACTTTTAACATTCGCCGCAGCGAGTGTTTGGATGGCGATAATCGGTGGGAAATGCGCTCCTCTCACGTCGTAGAATGGCTCAACGAACAGCGCCCCCATATCATCGGCTTTCAAGAGGTCATGCCTGACGCCGTCCGGCTTTTAGCCGAACACATGCCCGGCTACGAATGGGCGGGCTGCGGCCGCGGTGAGGCTCTGGACGACGAGCACTGCCGCATCGCCTGGCGGGCCGATGAATTTACCGCGATTCGTTGGGAAACCTTTTGGTTGAGCGACACCCCCTGCGTTCCCGGCAGCAAATTTACCAAAGGGAATGCGTACTGGCCGCGCACCTGCACTATGGCCGAGCTTTATAGCAAAACCACCGGCCGACGTTTGCGGGTTTACAACACCCATCTGGATCATGAATGCGATTACTCCAGGCAGGCCGGGGTACCGGTTCTATGCCGCCATATCGCCCAGCAATATCAAGCTGACCCTCTCCCCTTTTTGCTGATGGGGGATTTTAATGCCACGCCCGACAGCGATGTCGTGCAGCGGGTGCATCAATTCTCTCCGGTTCCTTTGACCGATTTTTCCACAACCAACGGAATGCCAATGAACTACACCTATCACGGTTACGGCTTGCAAGAGCCTTGTAAAATTGATTATCTGCTTGGCAGCAGCGAATGGACTTTGGAAGATAAACGATTTGAAACCTGGCAGCGTGACGGTATTTATCTTTCTGACCATTTTCCTGTTATTGCGGATTTGTCTTTGTAAAAGCATCCTTTCGGCCTCTGTCCTTGCCAAGCGATGATTTCCATCGTTCCAGTTTTCATCGTGATGACGTTCACCATCTATTTTAGTCAAGCCCCCCTGTAAAACGGGTGGCTAGGAGGAGCCCTAAAAGGGCATAGGAAAGCCAGCGCCTGAAAGGCGCTGGCTTTTACTAGCGTTCAAAGCCGTGGTGGACTGACTATCGGCTACTCTTGAACGGGTTGTCGTACTCCTTGGTGGTCAATTTATCTTCAAGTATATCCTGTTTTTCCTGCTCCCGGATATATTTCTTGATGGTTGCCTCATTCAGACCCACAGTGCTCACGTAGCTGTGTGATAAATTAGTATCAAAAAATCATTTTCTGTTTTTGGTCTAAGGTATCTCCTCCAATTTTTAGATTTATAATGCCTATAGGTAATATAATGCTATTTGCAACAAGTATATATTGTACTTTTTTTAGCTCTTTGCCTGCAAAGGTAGCGGTAAGTATTCTGCCGCTGAGCATAAATCCAAAGCGCTCATAAAATCGGCGGGTGCTGATATTCTTCTCTAAAACCCACAGGTAGACTTTTTGATCCCCCCTCCTTTTCAACTCTGATATAACAGTCTGCATGAGCTATTTACCATACCCTTTATGCATTGCTTCCAGCAAAAGATATATTGACACGCTCTCACCGTAGCCTTCCATATCTCTTGCTTTACAATAAGAAGAGGTGCCAAGCAATTTGTCGTTATCAAATAGCAAAAGCGAATGACGGCCGCTTACATTCAGCCCGTTACCCACTGTCCCGAAGGTATACCGTCAAGTATTCATTGGGAATGATCCCGCGATAGGCGCATTTCCAGCTCTGTTCATAAATATTACTGACGGCAAGCATATCGTCCGTCGGTTTCACTGGTCTTATTTCTATCATGGTGTATATCCTCGAATTATTTTTTATCGCTCCGCAGTCTGTAAAAACAAAATTTCCGACCTCAAATTTCTTTTCCGTGACCTTTTCCCGAAGCTGTCTGCTCTCAATAAATTCGTCCGTTACCGTAACAAAATACTGCTTTTCTCCCAGTTTACTTCCATGCTGGAGATCCTGGCCGAGCAGCTGCAAAAACAG
>CABQCM010000317.1 GCA_902462665.1 uncultured Oscillospiraceae bacterium
AAATAAAAAATCGTTTTTCGTGGCTACTCTGCACAGGCTGCCCTTAAACAAAAGTAGGCGTTCGTTCCGTCCGCGGAAAACTGAATAGATTTGTCATAGGTACGGTGAGGATGCTCGTCATCCTCGCCGTATTCCTGTATTTCCACACTCGCTTTGCCTTTTCGCCCTTCAATGGCGCCGATAATCGCCTGCTTTCTGTTCGGCGTGAAGTTCAGATCCCAACGGTAATGGACATTATCAATGGGAGTGATGCGGCATACGAATTTTTCAATGATGCTTTCGTCGATGGACGGGCCGGAAAAATCAAGGATGGAGTCGAGCGCAGCTTTGATCCTCTCCATGTTGAGCATATTCGGTGCCTCCGCAAAGGCGGAATTCAGACGGACGAGTTCTTCATTCAGGGCTGCAAGCTCTGCTTCGGCCTTTTTGTGCAGAGCCTGAAATTGCTCTTTCGTGATCTCTCCATCAATGCGCATGGAAATCAGGTTTTCCATACGCGCCGTCGTGCGGCTGATTTTTCCCTGAACGGCGGCAACCGTAGCCTTGTTTTTGCTTTCATCCGATTGATAGCACTCGCGGAGCAGCTTATACGCCAGCTTTGCGACCTCTTTTCTGTCCATCCAAATGGTCTCAAATATCTTCTTCGCCATGAGGCCGAGCTTCCAGTCGCCGATCATGCGAATATCGCAGTACCCTTCCGTGTCCAAACCATTTTTCAATCGAAAGCCCTTGCTGCCGTTATTGACCTGGTTGTAGCACTGATAGCCGTAAACCGTATCGCCGCGCTTATTGGTGCGCCACTTGTCTTTTCGAAAGGTTGAGCCGCAGGCACACCGGAGCTTTCGCAGCCAGACATCCTGGGACGCTCGCTTGCCATAGGTGCGTTCGCCTTTATTGACGATCATTTTGGTCGTCCGGCTTTTTCGAATCTCTTCGCACCGCCTGAAGAGCTCCTCGGAGATAATGGGTTCAAAATCCCCCTTTACGTAGAGATAGGTGTTCTCGTCAAGGTTTTTGACGCGCTTCTGTTCCAAATAATTGTTGGTGTAGGATTTCAGATAGCATTTATAGCCCATGTAAGTGGCGTTTCTTAAAATGCGGCTGATTTTTGAAATGCTCCAGCTTACATTCTCCCGCGTCAGCTTGATTTCGTTCAGCTCCAGTACGACAGCATAGGATACGACTCGGAGGGGCAGCGTATCCGTCATATTCTTCTTTAGGTTATCGACACCGACAAAGCCCTCGTTGTTCTGTTTGCTGAAGGGAACGACAATGATGGAGTGAACATCGGAATCATTGAAGTATTTGTATTCGTTGGGACGGCACAGCCGGATGGCTTCCATATCGGGAATGGCGATGTCCTCAAAGCGGCGAAAAATGCCAAGCCAGTGGAGATACACGTCGGGAGGCATATCTTTCAAGGTATCCTGCTGGGAAACAATGCCGGGGGCGCAGCGTTCATGCGTGTTAATGCCGGTAACGAGTTCGGTATCGCCTTCAATGACGTAGGCTCGATCAGAATCGTAGAACGCGATGGCGCAGTCCAAAAGCATCTCTATACGCCGGGTAATATTGCGTTCTCCCGTCAGCGCTTTTCCCAAGGCTGAAAGCAGTTTGCGAAGCTCCGTATCGCCCGATTCTTCCATATGCGGCTCAATAATACTGCTCATAATCTCCGTCCTCCCTCCGAAAAGGCAAGGGACGTTTGATCCCGACTGCGAAAGACCGAACGCCTCTTGCCCTTATCCAAACCATACAGAAGTCTGTGTACGGTCGTTCCTATTCTGTTTTATGCCTGTGAATCTTTCTCCTGCAGCGCCACAGACATCATCTGTTGCACCACTTTCTTCATTTCCGGAGACAGATTTCTCCAATTGTGGATGAGCCGCCTTTCTTCCAGTGAAAACTCCCTGTCCTGCAAATCCGCGTCAAAGAACTCCGCAACAGTAATTCCAAATGCCTTGCAGCAGCTTTCTATGGTCGAAACTGTGGGATTGTTGCCGCGGTGTATCATGCTTGAAATAGTGGATTGTGATAAATTCGCCTCCTTCGCGAGCTGATATTTAGACCACGCGCCCAACGTTCAAGGTGCGGTGATACAGCACAGAAAACAGGCGAGTGGCGTTGATGCCCACCAGCCAATCCGCTTTGCTGCGGCACAGCGCGGCGGCATAGAGGTTATCGTATTCCACGCCGTCGCGGAGATGTTCAAACCCGTTGCGGATAGCGCGATCCTCCATGGAGGAAATCCACAGGCGCTTCATGGGCTTTTTGCATCCTGCCAGATGATAAACCGTGCGGAAGATCAGCTCGCCCTCGCGCCCGGCATCGCAGGCATTGATGATCTCGGTCACGTCCTCACGGCGCATCAGGCTGTTCAGCAGGTCGAGCTGTTTTTTCTTGTCGCGTCCCACGCTGTACTGCCAGTTTTCGGGGATAATGGGAAGCTGTTCGCGGTTCCATTTGATGTAAGCCTCGCTGTAAACATCGGCAGAAGCCAATTCCGCCAGATGCCCAAAGCACCAGGAAACCAGCCAGCCGCTGCCGCCCAGATAACCATCGTGGTGTTTGTCAGCGCCGAGCACAGCGGAGATGGATTTTGCCACGGAGGGCTTTTCGGTAATCACAAGTCTCATTTTGTCAATCCGCCTTTCTGTTTATGCCTTGTCGGAATCCTCTGAATGTTCATTTTCAGGGACATACCTCCTTGCCTGTTCCATTGAAATGTTGTCGGGTTTGTTTGTAAACTTTTCAGTATAGCCGTTGGCTTTTCTCTCGCGTC
>CABQCM010000318.1 GCA_902462665.1 uncultured Oscillospiraceae bacterium
TCCATCCCGATCAGGGGGCGCATGACCGGCATGGAGCAGACCGCATCGGTACAGGCGATGGCGTCGAGGGTCTGACTGGCCACCTGGCCCACGCTTTCCCCGGTAATGAGTGCGCCGCATTTTTCCTGCCGCGCGATGCGCTGCGCAATGCGCATCATAAACCGGCGCATGATGACGGTAAACAGCTCCTCCGGGCAATGCTCGCGGATTTGTTCTTGAATTTCCGTAAAGGGGACAATAAACAAACGGATGCGGCCGCTGTATTCCGACACTTTGTCGAGCAGCTCGATCACCTTATTCTCGGCCCGCTGGCTGGTGTAAGGGGGGGAAGCAAAATGCACGGCGGTCAGTGCGATACCCCGTTTGGCCATCATCCAGGCTGCGACGGGGGAGTCGATGCCGCCCGAAATGAGCACAGCCGCCCTGCCGCCGGTGGGAATGGGCATCCCGCCTGCGCCGGGCACCTGCTCCCCGCGGATATAGGCCCCAAAATCCCGAATTTCAACCACAACGGTGAGGTCAGGATGATGTACATCCACCGACAGATGAGAATACCGCTCGAGCAGATAACCGCCTACCTCGGCGCACAACTCGGGCGAACGCAAGGGAAAGCTTTTATCCGAACGCTTGGCCTCCACCTTGAAGGTGTGAATGCGGTTTAGCTGGGGGGCAAGGTATTCCGCCGCCTTTTGGAGAATGTCGTCCAAAGCCTTTTGCGCCACGCAAGCGCGGGATAACCCCGCGATTCCAAAAACCTTGCGGCAGCGGTCAAACGCCTCCTCCATAGGAAAGGCGTCGTCCAGCGGCTCGACAATGACGGTGGACTGCGCTTTGCGCAGCTCAACCGCTCCCAACGGGGAGAGGCGCTGACGCAGCGTCTTGACCATACGGTCTTCAAACGTGGAACGATTGAGCCCCTTGAGGGCGACTTCGCCGTTTTTGATGAGAATAATTTCTTTCATGAATGTTAATCCTTACATTAAATATAGTATCCTGCCCAAATTGGAAACAGGAGAAAATCTATCGTGCCCGTGCCAGACGAGAGACTCCCTCGCGCAGGGCGTCAACGAGCTGACTAATGTCTTCTTCGGTCGAAAACCGGCTGAAGCTGATGCGCAGGGCGCTGTCGATTTCTCGACCGGCAAGGCCCTGTGCGGCTAGCACAGCGCTGCGTTTTCCCTTGGCGCAGGCGCTTCCGGCGGAGACGTATACCCCGCGCTGCTCCAAAAAATGCAGCATAGTTTCCGAGCGAAACCCGGGGAGAGACAAGCTGAGCAGATAGGGCAGAGAAACATCGGTGGAGTGGATGACTGCCAGGCTGCCGAGCGTTTCGTCCGCTTGAATGCGCTCCACGCAATGCCGGCGCAGCGTCTCCACTTGTCGTGTGTGCGCGGCGATGTCGCCCAGCGCGTCGATCGCCGCACCAAAGGCGGCAATCAGAGGCACGCTTTCGGTACCAGAGCGCAGCCCACCCTCTTGCCCACCGCCCAAAAGCTGAGGCAGGATGCGTGTGCCGCGGCGCAGGTAGAGAGCGCCGATCCCCTTGGGAGCATGGATTTTATGCCCGCTGATGGTAATAAGGTCAGCTCCTAGAGAACGGGCGTTGAGTTCCAGCTTGCCAAAGGCCTGCACGGCGTCGCAGTGCAGCAGGGCGGGGGAACCGCTCTGCCGGATGCATTCGGCGGCTTTGGCCACCGGCTGAATTGCCCCGGTTTCATTATTAACCAGCATAAGGGAAACCAAAATAGTTTCCTTCGTAATAGCGGCCTCCAGCGCATCGGTTAGAATAACGCCGTCCGCCCCGACCGGCAGGCGTACTACCTCGAATCCCTGTCGTTCAAGCTCGTCGGCGGCTTTAGCCACCGATGGATGCTCAACTGAGGAGACGACGATGCGATTCCCTCGCCGGCGCATCGCCTGCGAGGCGCCGAACAAAGCCAGATTGTTGGCCTCGGTGCCGCAGGAGGTAAACAAAATCTCCCGCTTTTGCGCGCCCAGTCGCCCGGCAACCGCCTGACGGGCTTGTTCCACGATGGCTTCGGCCTCCACACCCAGCGAATGCAGGGAGGAAGGGTTGCCGTAATGATACAGCATAGCATCGCGCGCGGCGTCGGCGGCGACCTCACAGACCGGCGTGGTCGCACTGTTATCAAGGTATGCCGTTCGCATGAAAGCCGCCTCCCGCAGAGATATTCCTTGACATTATACACGATTTCAACAAATAGAGCAAGTCACAACCTCAAATTGGAATAAGATACGCGGGTACAACGCCCGAAAACGGATAATTCCCCTGAATTTTGTAAAAATTCTTGCTATAGAGCAAATTGTGTGGTAAAACTAGTATAAATATTGTGCATTGGACGGTAAAAAAGAAAGGAGGTTGAGCGAACGATGGCAGGTTTGAGCGAGCTGTTGAAAAAATTCAATTGGAAACATTTTTTATCCTATTTGGCGGTGGGCGGCGCGGCGACCCTCGTGGAATGGATCTTTTTCTGGCTGTTTGACGGCGTAATACACATCCAGTACCTACTCGCTACCATTCTGGCCATGATGATTTCCACCTTTTCCAACTGGCTGTTCGGGCGGTTATGGACTTTTAAAGATTCTCAAAAGGGTAATGTATGGGCGGAAATTGGAAAGGTGTACCTTACCAGCATCGTTGGGGTGCTTTTAAATCTGCTCATTATGTGGATTTTGGTGGACGGCCTTGGCTGGATGAAAATGTTTTCCAAAATCATCGCCACCGGCTTGGGATTCCTTTATAACTACCTC
>CABQCM010000319.1 GCA_902462665.1 uncultured Oscillospiraceae bacterium
CCGGCTCATTTTGCAGGTGCACGACGAGCTGATTGTCGAAGCGCCCGAGGCCGAGGCAGAGCGGGTCTGCAGTCTGTTGCGCGAGGAGATGGAGGGGGCGCTTGCCGTTGCGGTTCCTCTGACGGCCGACGTGCATTCGGGTAAGACCTGGTTTGACGTAAAAGAATAAATCTGGCACGCTTGGCTTTGGAAACCGTGGCGCGCTCTGCTCATACAGCGCCAATCGGTAGAGCAAGGAGGGGATGGTCGTGATTGTCAGCGTCAGCCGTCGTACGGATATTCCGGCGTGGTATGCCGATTGGTTTTACGCCCGTCTGCGGGCCGGGTATGCCGATGTGCGCAATCCTTACCGTCCGCGGCAGGTCAGTCGGGTGTCGCTGACCCCGGAAGAAGCCGATGGCTTTGTCTTTTGGACCAAAAATCCCTTGCCAATGCTCGGCCGCCTGGGGGAGCTGAGAGACCGGGCCTGGTATTTTCAATTTACTCTAACTCCCTATGGCAGGGAGCTGGAGCCGGGACTTCCCGATAAACGGGAGGTTTTGATTCCCGCCTTTCGGCGGTTGTCCGAATTGGCCGGTCCCGGTCGAGTAGTGTGGCGGTACGACCCGGTGGTGCTGACTCCAAGCATTACGCCCGACACACACCGGCGCTGTTTTCCGGCCATGGCCCGTCTGCTGGAAGGGGCGACCGACGAATGCATCGTCAGCTTTGTCGATGACTATGTCTGTGCCCGGCGGCGAATGAAGCAGGCGGGCGTGTCGGCTCCGTCGGCGGATCAGGCGGCGTCTCTGCTGAACTTTTTTGCCGAGACGGCGAGTCAGCATGGAATGAGACTATCGGTTTGCTGTGAGCCGTCTCTACTGACTACGGGATATTCCTTTGCGTCAAAGAAGGGGGAGGAAGCCCAAGATGACGCCATTCAGATTCCGGGGTTTGATGGTCCCAAAAGCGGCAGATGCTCTGCCGACAAGGAAAATTTGCAGGGGGAAAATACTTCTTTGGAGCAACGCATTGGCTGGAACAAGATAGCGCAGGCGAGGTGCATTGATACCGGGCGGTTGGCTAGAATTTCCGGAAAAGCGATTTTGGCCGCGCCCGACGGCAACCAGCGCAAGGGCTGCGGTTGTGCCAAAAGCGTGGATATCGGAGCTTACGATACCTGCCGCAGCGGCTGCGTGTATTGCTACGCTTCTCACAGCGCCGGGCGGCTGGCTGAGCGCTTCGCGCAGCACGAGACCGGCTCAAGCCTGTTGTATGGCCGGTTGAAGGATGACGACGAAATTATCGTTCGCCGCGTTTCGCGGTGAAGGAAAGCGGACATTGTTTGGCTCCGCGCTGTTTCGGTTGGCGCGCGGGGCGGAAAGGTGGGTAATGATACGATGAAGGTAACTTTTTTGGGGGCCACCCACGAGGTGACAGGGAGCTGCACTCTCCTGGAAACGGAGGGCAAACATATTTTGATTGACTGCGGTATGGAGCAGGGCGCTGATATCTTTGTCAATCAGGAACTGCCAGTCAACCCGGCTGAAATTGACTGCGTACTGCTCACGCACGCCCACATCGACCATTCGGGCAATCTGCCCCTGCTATATAAAAACGGGTTTCGCGGTAAAATTTATGCCACCGAAGCCACTGCCAGTCTGTGCCGCATCATGCTTTTGGACAGCGCGCATATTCAGATGTTCGAGGCGCAGTGGCGCAATCGCAAGGCCAAGCGATCGGGCGGGGAGGAATATCAGCCTCTCTATGATACCGAGGATGCGCAGGGTGCGATTTCCAAGCTGATTCCCTGTCCTTACGGCAAACGGACGCAGGTCCTCGAAAATCTGGAAATCCGGTTTGTGGACGTAGGGCATCTGCTTGGCTCGGCGAGCATCGAGATTTGGATTACCGAAGGGCAGGAGCGTCGTAAAATCGTATTCAGCGGGGATGTGGGCAATCTGCATCAGCCGATTATCAAAGACCCGCACACCATCCCTGACGCCGATTACGTGGTCATTGAATCCACTTACGGCGATCGGTATCATGAACAGAGACCAGACTACATCGGCATCCTCACCGAGTGTCTGCAAAAGACCTTTGACCGGGGCGGCAATGTGGTGATTCCCGCCTTTGCGGTTGGCCGAACGCAGGAGATGCTGTATTTTTTGCGGCAAATCAAAGAACAGGGGCTGGTGCATGGACACGAGCATTTTCCCGTTTATGTGGATAGCCCGCTGGCCAACGAAGCAACCGGCGTTTTTTTGCAGTGCGACCCCGCCTGCTTTGACGAGGAAACCACTGCGTTGATTGAGCGGGGAGTCAACCCCATTTACTTCGACGATCTTCGTGTCTCGCTCACCGCCGATGATTCCAGGGCCATCAACGAAGACTCGGCGCCCAAGGTCATTTTATCGGCCAGCGGTATGTGCGAGGCCGGACGCATTCGCCATCACCTCAAGCACAACCTGTGGCGCAAGGAAAGCCTGGTGCTTTTTGTAGGATATCAGGCGGCTGGAACCCTCGGGCGCGCCATTTACGACGGGGCGAAGGAAGTCAAACTGTTCGGCGAGGAAATCGCGGTCAACGCCGAGATTCGCTATCTGCCAGGCATCAGCGGCCATGCCGATAAACAGGGTCTGCTTGATTGGCTCGGGGGATTTGAAACAAAGCCCTCCCTCGTGTTTGTTAACCATGGAGAGGACGCTGTCTGCGAAGGCTTTGCGTCCTGTCTGCGGGAGGAATACGGCTACCGTACGGCGGCGCCTTACAGCGGTTCCTCTTACGATTTG
>CABQCM010000320.1 GCA_902462665.1 uncultured Oscillospiraceae bacterium
TGCCCTGAAAGGTTACAATAGACGCATTCCATTGGGAATCCATAATTATGACCACGGCTTTTGCCTTGCAAAAGCTTCCTTTTCTGTGGAATTGGGGCTGGTTTTGCGTTGCAAAATCGCCACTGCTCCGGTGGCGAAAGCCACAAAACACGGTCTGAAAAATAAATTTTTCAGACTTTATTCCACCGACAGGATGAAATAATACACCGGCTGGCCGCCGTTGACCACGGCGATCTCCATACCCGGCAGCTTTTGCTCCACGGCGGCGCGGGCCTGTTCCGCCAGCTCCTCCGTAACGTCCTGCCCATAAAAAATGGTGATCATCGAGCTGTTTTTACGATGCAACGCCTTGCACAGGCGGGTGACGGCCCGTACCATATCCTGCTCAATAAAGGCCACCTTGCCGTTTTCCAGCGCCATGATCTCGCCCTGCTTGATGGTGTGCCCGTCGTATTCCGAATCACGGGCGGCATAGGTGATCTGACCGGTGCCGACATTGTCCGCCGCCTTGGTCATGGCAAGTAGATTCTCCTCAACGTCCGCCGTCTCGTCAAAGGCCAGAATGGCTGAAATTCCCATAGGAATGGTGCGGGTGGGCAGTACGTGCACCTTGCGGGTGGCAAGCGGCCCCGCCTGTTCCGCGGCCATGATGATATTTTTGTTGTTGGGCAGCACAAAGACCGTCTCGGCGGGCGTGGCCTCAATGGCGCGCAAGATATCGTCGGTGCTGGGATTCATGGTCTGGCCGCCCTGCACCATACGATCCGCCCCCAGGTCGGTAAAGAGCTGGTTAAGCCCCTCGCCGGCGGCTACGGCCACAAAACCGTAAGGCTTTTCCGGCTCGGCCGGGGTAAGCACCTCACCCTCCTCGGTTGTGGCAGGCGCGGTCGATTGCTCCTGCTTGATACGCTCGTTTTGCTCGCGCATATTGTCAATTTTCATATTGACCAGCGCGCCGAATTTCAATCCCTCCTGAATGGCGAGGCCGGGATTATCAGAATGCACATGCACCTTAATAATACTTTCGTCGTCGACGACGACAACGCAGTCGCCGATACTCTCCAAAAAGGCGCGCAGCAACAGGGGATCCCGCTCGATGGCAGGGTCGCGCTTGACAATATATTCCGTGCAGTATGTAAAGGTAATCTCACCTTCAAACTCCTGCACCGCGGTTTTATTGGATGGTTCCTCGACCTTCGGCTCGGCGGGCTGCTGCGCCCTCGCCTCGGCAATCACGCCGTCGCGAAATACCGACAGCATACCCTCGAAAATAAAGAGCAGACCACGGCCGCCTGCGTCTACCACTCCGGCTTTTTTGAGTACCGGCAGCAGCTCGGGGGTTTGATCCAGAGCCTGTTTCGCACCGGCGCAGGCAACCTCCCAAACAAACACAGGGTCGTTGTTTTGCCGGGCCGCCTCCTTGGCTTGCTCGGCCGCAATGCGGGCCACCGTGAGTATTGTGCCCTCAGTGGGCTTCATAACGGCGCGGTAAGCCGCGTCCACACCGGCTGCCAGCGCGCTGGCAAGCTGAACACCGTCGGCCTCCTCCAGCCCTTTGCAGCCCTTGGCAATGCCGCGGAACAGCAGGGACAAAATAACCCCCGAATTGCCCCGAGCCCCCCGCAGCAAACAGGAAGCGGTCTCGGCCGCCGCCTGCTCCAAAGAGGCATCCTGCAAGCGGGGAAGCTGCCGCGCCGCGTTGCCAATGGTCATGGACATGTTGGTGCCGGTATCGCCGTCGGGCACGGGGAAGACATTCAGCTCATCCACCTCTTTGCGATAGGCGGCGATGGTATTTGCGCCGGATATCACGGCGTCGCGAAACTGGTTGCCAGTAATCATAAAAATCTCCATTCCGCCGCCAGAGCGGCGGCACAAATAGTGATGAAATTCACTGAAAACGAGCCTAGTCCCATTTTCCAGTGAATTTGGGCGTGAAATAGATTATCCTCGTTCTTAGCCGAACGTATCTTTCACGCTACTCACCTGTCTTTGCAAATGGCCCACGGCCTCTGCAAAGACCTTTTCCTTTCTGCGGAATTTGAGCCTGGCCGCGGACAGAACCCGTCAAGGCGGCAAAAGCTCAAAAAGCACACGTAAAATGAACGCCGTACGCCGGCGCCTATTCCTCGTTCATACGGTCGACATGGACGAGCACCTTGGCTACCGAAATGCCGGTTGCTTCTTCCACCGTATACTTGACCTTTTGGACAATGCTGTTGGAGATGGCGCTGATGTTCAGCCCATACATCACCGAAATATGCAAATCGACAATCAGGGGCTTATTCCCCCTCACTTGGATGCCGGTATCAGCAAAGCTGCGGCGAAGCAACTTGGAACGCCACCATTGGGCGCCCTTGGGCACCATATTGGTCACGCCGTAGCAGGAAGACACCGCATTGCCGATGAGCTTGGCCAGATAATTGTGGGAGATACGGACCGTCCCCAGATGGTTTTCATAGGCTATCATGGAATAACCGCTCCTTTCCAGATGGGTTTGGCAAACGGGAGGCGGCATAATACCGCACCCGAGAATAAAAACGCTACGGAAGCTCGCAATGCTCCAGCCCAGCGTAAATATCGCTGAAGCCGGGGGTTGGAGAGCCTTTGAGCGTAGAAGAGAAGGCAAGCAGGCCCATGCGGTGACATAGGGGAATCACCGGCATTTCCTCGTTGAAGCTCGACAACAGCTCCGTGAGGCTGCCCGCACCATCGTGAAAGCTCTGCGCGGCCGCGCGGCAGACTGAATCGGGTCCTGTCACC
>CABQCM010000321.1 GCA_902462665.1 uncultured Oscillospiraceae bacterium
CCGCAAGGCTGCATAGAGGTTCTCATACGGAAAAAGAGGCGTACAGTTTTTTAAAATTGTACGCCTCTTTTTGCGTTTAACGACAAGAGAGTAGGTGATCCAACATACAAATCACAGCCTCGCCCCCTTTTCCCTGGGTTGGTGGCAAGACCGCGCTGCTTCCATATATCCTTGAGCGAATGCCGGACGATGTCGACCGGTATGTGGAAGTATTCGGCGGAGGCGGAGCAGTTTTGTTTGCCCGCCGTCCTGTGCCATTTGAAATTTATAACGACTATAACGGCCACCTTGCCAACCTCATGTGGCAAATCAAAAACAATCAGGAGTATTTTCTGAATCTGGTTCTCCACCCTTATGACAATACGGGGAATCCCAATCGCATCCGGCTTCGGTTGGATCGGTTGTTCATCAGCGCCCGCGATGAGTATGTGATCAACAACGCGGTGTTTCAGGCAGGTGACGATCCTGAAATTCTGTTTCGGCAAATTCGGCAGCTTGTGCAGCAGGCCGAAACAGAACGAGAAATTCGCCATACGTTAGGCTTGCTGGATAAGCTGCTGACCAAAGCGAAGCAGCGGGCTATGGATCCGGCTCTATGGGACGCGGTTCTGTTTTATGAGGTGATCAAACTCAGTTACGGCAATACCTGTCGGTCATGGCGTTGCGGCAAGGTTGGCGTTGAGGGTGTGGAAACCCTCATCCGACAGGCCAGCCACCGTTTAGAAAATGTGGGCATCGAAAACAAGGATTTCCGGGACATCATCTCTCAATACGACCGGCCCAGCGCTCTTTTCTACCTCGATCCACCATATTACACATCGGAAAACACTTACGACAACGTCAAGCGTTTTCGGGAGCCGGATCACAAAGACTTACATGACCTCGCCCTGCATATGGCGGGACGCTGCCTGATTTCCTATAACGGCTGCGACTTCATCCGCGATTTGTATAAGGAGCCTTGCTTCTATCAATATGAATTCACACGGTCGAATAACCTCATGCAGCGGTACGATGCCGGCAGCCTGTTCCCGGAAATTCTGATCGCCAACTACGACATGGACAAGGTGGCTGCCGGCAAACCAAACCAGTTGACCCTGTTTTAATGAACATATGGAGGAAAGGAAATGAAACGAATCGAAAGCAACGCGAAATTCTGTAATGTCATGCGCCACGCTCTGGAAGGGGCCAATATGGAGCGGTGCATAATGCGCATCACAATCAGCGACGGCAAGGTGACCATGGAACGGGAGGACGACACTCCCACCTTTGACGAGGATATCTTTGAAGCCTGTGACTATATCCTCGAAAACGCCGATGACGACGAGCTGCTCAACGTCCAGCAGACGCTGGAGAGCGAGATGGAGGAAAGGGGGCTGCACCGATATGCCCTCTAAGAAACCGGTCACGGCTAACTGCCGGTATCTGGACGCCAAGCGTCGTGTCTGTGTCCCCAGTTCGGTTCTGGAAAATGCCGGAATTCCTGTGGGCTGTATGCTGGATTTCGAGGTGCGCAACGGCTGCTTAATTGCCCGCCCGGTGGTGGGGATCACTGTTCCTGACGTGGATGAGCGCGGTAAACTGATCAGAAAGGGGAAATAGGCCATGGATCTGCAGGTGTTTCAAATTGATATGAGCCGGGACACACAGCGGGTAAAATTCATGCCGCTGGAGACAGCCATGCAGAGAACCGGTGCGGTGGATGCCTCCCTCTATCAGAAGGTGTTCGACGGCGAGCTGGACTGCGATGATTTGGAGGAAGCCTATGAAATTCTCAACAGCGAGCCGCCGCCCAGCTACACCGGCCACAGCCTGTCAGTCTCCGACGTGGTCAAAACGGAGGATGGCTTTTTTTATTGCGATTTCTATGAGTTCAAGCCGATCGAGTTTGATGAGTCACAAAGTAAGGGCATGGAGGTGATCGATGATCCGGTCAGCCTGCAAAGGGAAGGAGGTGGTGTGTATGGAAATAGAAGTGAAAATTCTGAAAACATTTCCTGCGTCGAGTAAGCTGAGGGCAGTCGCCAGTGTAACCATCGGCGGCTGTTTTGCTGTTCATGGGCTGAAAATCTTTGATTCAAAAAACGGGCAATTTGTAGCAATGCCGAATGTCAAGGTGGGAAACCATTATGTGGACACTTTTCACGCCATAACTTCAGAGTCCCGAGATCAATTGCAAACAGCTGTTATGGAGACTTGGAAACTGCACCAACAGCAAGAAAACCAGTCAACGCAGCGTGATCAGCCGATGGAGCCGAGCCAGACCGAGTCGAACGTTCCCGAGCAGGAAACCTGTCAAATGGCCATCTGAATACACACGGATTATTAGGAGGGAATTATGCCGAGAAGAAACCAACAGACCGCTGCACCGGTAGAGCAGCCGGCGGAAGAAGCCCGTGAAATGCAGCGGCAGGCTCCCCCCGCGCCTGTTGAGGAACATGCTACACAACCCGAGACGGCGCAGCCCGCCGGGCAGCAGGAGGAAACCACAGCGCCTACCGTGGAGCCAGGTAGGCGAGAGCTGACCATGCGTGTCACCATCAAGGAGGGTGACCCGGAGAGAGACATCCTAGCGACCGCCGATGTGGATATTGACGGGATTTGTACCCTTCGCAATGTGCGGATCAAAAACGGCGATTACGGCCCTAGGGTGACGCTGCCCATGACGCAGATGCCGGTCACCGGTCGCTGGCGGGACGTCGCCTATTTCCCAAGTCAGGAAATCCGGGATCAGTTTGACAATGTGGTTATGGGCGCATAC
>CABQCM010000322.1 GCA_902462665.1 uncultured Oscillospiraceae bacterium
AAAGGCACGACATGGAAAGGAACGCGCGAACCCGATTGTTGCGGGCACCGTGCCCCCAGCGCAGAAAGTGTACCACACCGCGCCCTTTTCCAAAAGCGAGAAGCCGGTATCGGATGTATACCCCGTCATCGATACCGATTTGGCGCGGGATAATTTGGAGAACGATATTCCCGCCGCTGATTTGCAGGATTTGTAAGCGAGAAATTGTCGGAAAGGGAGCCGCTTGGAACGCAAGCGGCTCCCTTTTTGCGCACTGTAATGATTGTTGTGAACGGTAGCACCCATAGCCCCTACAAAATCCAATGAAATCGTTTCTTCTATCAACAAACGATAGAAGAAGCTGTTGACCACGAAGACGAACAATCGCTTATAAAAATCCAAGAACAAAAGACACGGAATCAGCGTGACGGGGATGCCATCCGTTTGTTGGAATGGATTCAAGAATACTCCGGGCTGTGGAATCTCATTTGTACTCCCAACGCCTCAGAAATGACATATCAGATGGCGCAGCGCAATCAGCACTCTATGACAATAAAAGGGCTGTTTGTCGAAATGATTTTAGCTGGGAGGGAGGCCAAGTATACAGCAAGGAGCGATTTTTTCATGACATTGCCGACCTGTTGACCTAAGTTTGGCCGGGAAAGCCTTTTGTATACCAGTGGTTCCGAGAAAAGAGCGGCGGTTTGCCGCATTCGCGCCTTGACTTTCACGACACGCCGGAGTATAATACAAGAAATAACCGAAAAAGACGCAGAACGAGACAGTAAGCCGCGTGCAAGCCCGGCGTTAGTATCCCTTGGCCGAATATCACTCGCGAGTTGCGCCCCGAACGGGACCGCTTGGTTCTCAGTAGACGGCGCCGGTGCCTCGCCGTTACCGGGGGCGCATATGACAGTATGCGGCACGAGGTGGTTGAAAGCGCATGGAAATGAAGCCTTCGTCCTGTTGTGCAGGGCGGGGGCTTTTTGTATTGATGGAGGTATGGAGCATGTACGACAAGGTCCCGACCAACCCAAACCTGGTGGAGCAGGAAAAGAAAACGGCGAAATTCTGGCAGGACGAGCATATTTTTGAGAAGAGCATGGAGCAGCGCAAAGGGGACAAGACCTACACCTTTTACGACGGTCCTCCTACGGCCAACGGCAAGCCCCATATCGGGCATGTGCTTACCCGCGTGATCAAAGACCTTATCCCCCGTTACCGCACCATGAAGGGATACGAGGTGCCCCGCAAGGCGGGCTGGGACACCCACGGCCTGCCCGTCGAGCTGGAGGTGGAAAAGCTGCTGGGCATCAACGGCAAGGAGCAGATTGAATCCTACGGTCTGGAGCCCTTCATTGAGCAGTGCAAAAAGAGCGTATGGAACTATAAGGGGCTGTGGGAGGATTTTTCCCGCATGGTCGGTTTCTGGGCCGATATGGACGACCCCTATATCACCTACAGCAACGATTTTATCGAGTCGGAATGGTGGGCGCTCAAACAGATTTACGACAAGGGCTTGCTCTATAAGGGCTTTAAAATTGTGCCCTATTGCCCCCGTTGCGGAACTCCGCTGTCCAGCCACGAGGTCGCGCAGGGGTATAAGGATGTGAAGGAACGCTCGGCCATCGCCAAGTTCAAGGCGGTGGGGGAGGACGCCTATTTCCTGGCCTGGACCACCACCCCCTGGACGCTGCCCTCCAACGTCGCGCTGTGCGTTCATCCCGACTACGATTATGTGAAGGTCAAAAGCGGGGAGGAAACCTATTATATGGCCGAGGCCCTGGTCACGTCAGTGCTGGGCGAGGAAGCTGAAATTTTAGAGCGGGTCAAGGGCCGTGAGCTGGAGCACAGGGAATATGTTCCGCTGTTCGATTTCGTCAAGCCATCCCAGAAATGCTGGTATGTTACCTGCGACGAATACGTCACCTTGACCGACGGCACCGGCATCGTCCACATTGCCCCGGCTTTTGGTGAGGATGACGCCAACGTCGGTCGCCGGTACGACCTGCCTTTCGTGCAGCTGGTCAACGCCAAGGGCGAGATGACGGAGGAAACGCTCTGGCCGGGCGTGTTCTGTAAGGACGCGGACAAGGAAGTTCTCCAAAACCTGCGTGAGCGCGGTTTGCTTTATTCGGCCCCCTCGTTCGAGCACAGCTATCCCTTCTGCTGGCGGTGCGATACGCCGCTCATTTACTATGCGCGGGAGAGCTGGTTTATCCGCATGACGGCCGTGAAAGAGGACTTGATTCGCAATAACAACACCATTCACTGGATGCCCGAGAGCATCGGCAAAGGCCGTTTTGGCGACTGGCTGGAAAACGTGCAGGATTGGGGCATCAGCCGCAACCGTTATTGGGGAACGCCGCTAAACATCTGGGAATGCTCTTGCGGCCACCGGCACGCGGTCGGCAGCATTGCCGAGCTGAAGGAAATGTCGGATAACTGCCCGGAGGATATCGAGCTTCACCGTCCTTATGTTGATGCGGTGACCCTGCGCTGTCCCGAATGCGGCGGCGAGATGAAACGGGTCAGCGAGGTGATTGACTGCTGGTTTGATTCCGGTTCCATGCCCTTTGCCCAGCACCATTATCCCTTTGAGAATCAGGAGCTATTTGATCAGCAGTTCCCGGCCGACTTTATTTCCGAGGCGGTAGACCAGACCAGAGGCTGGTTCTATTCCCTGTTGGCCGTATCCACCCTGCTATTTAACAAGGCTCCCTACAAGAATGTTATCGTCCTCGGCCATGTTCAGGATGAGAATGGGCAGA
>CABQCM010000323.1 GCA_902462665.1 uncultured Oscillospiraceae bacterium
GGGAATGACCAGCCGGGGCAAATAGGGCTCGGTGACGGTCACACAGCGAGGATTGGGACAGCTTAAGTCGGTGTTGGACTCCGGCCGCGGGTCGAGCGTGCGGGAGGGCGCGTCGAGCATATGCAGAATCAGCGCCATGCGAGCATACATGCCATACTCGGTCTGGTCAAAATAGACCGCGCGCGGATCGTCGTCCACCTCCACCGCAATCTCATCGACGCGGGGCAGCGGATGCAGAATTTTAAGCCCGTATTTGGCCGATTTCAGCTTTTGTGCGTCAAGCACAAAAACCCCTTTTTGCGCCTCGTACGCCTCCTCGCTCTCAAAGCGTTCCCGCTGAATGCGGGTCATATAAAGCACGTCGATCATGCCGATGGCCTCGGCCAAATTATCGCAGAAGGTGTAACGGCATCCCGCCTCGTCCATAATCGTGCGAATGTAGGGCGGAACGCTCAGCTCGGGGGTAGAGATGAGAACAAAGGAATTTCCCGAAAAGCGGCACATGGTTTTAATCAGCGAATGAACCGTGCGCCCATTTTTCAGGTCGCCGCACAAGCCGATGGTCAAATTGTCTAACCCGCCCTTGGTCTGCATCAGGGTAAAAACGTCGGTCAAGGTCTGTGTGGGATGCAGATGGCCGCCGTCCCCCGCGTTGATAACCGGGCTTCGGGAAAACATGGAGGCAGCTCTGGCCGCTCCCTCCCGCGGATGACGCAGCGTCACAATATCGGCGTAATTGCTCACCACCCGCACGGTATCCTTGAGGCTCTCCCCTTTGGAAACCGAGCTGTTGACCGGGTTATCAAAGCCGATGGTGCGCCCACCCAGCCGCAGCATCGCGGCCTGAAAGGACATCTGCGTGCGGGTGGAAGGCTCATAAAACAGGGTCGCCATCACCTTTCCATGACAGCTATTGGTATAATAATCCGGCTTTTTCATGATCATGGAAGCCATAAGCAGGATTTCCTTCAGCTCCTCCAGCGCCACAGTGTCCAAATCAATCAGATGTCGCGGCATGGCACGTCCTCCTTTGAGCATTACAATCTTTACAAAACAAAAACCTGCCTCATCAGCAGGTTTGCATGTTTGTTGTTGACACAGGATCGCCTTTGCCAAGAAAGACCTGCTAATGGTATTTAATATACCAGAAAAAGCCCCCTGTTTCAAGCTTTTTTTGTTTTTTCCCGTTTCTCTGTTAATGTCGCCAGACTGACAGACAGACAACGGCCATTTTTGTGGATTATTTCACCTTATGTACAGCAAACGCTTACGCCTCGCGAAACAACTGACAAGGCTCAAGGATGCCTGCAGAATAGGGAAAGAAAAACTCCGGGATACCGCTGGAATAGGGGGCGATTTCGTATTGCTGATAATACAAAACCACACCCCGCGGCGTACAGTAAAACCGGCGTGGATCAAACTGCTGCGCCGCCAGCAGGGAGGCGTTATCAAAATAGTCCTGCGGTCTGCATGCGATTTGCGCTTGAATCCCATCCAAAAAAACCTGTTTTGGATCATTCCCCACCGTAAGCTGCTCGAGACGCAGAGGACAAGCGGCCGGTAAATTCCAGGTTCGCGTACAGCGAAGGGTATTCCCATGCGCCCCGCCGGTAAACTGATACTGGTCAAACCGCAAGCTGGCGACGCATCCAGCCAAATAGGTCGTTTGCAACTCGGTATGAACCTCGTATACCGGCATTACAATCCCATGGCGTGCCGCATAACGGCGCTGCCCCACAGCTGGAGCGTACAGCTCGCTGCGTACATTGCGGCAGGCCTGCAACGCCAAAGTTTTATAATAACGATTTATTTTGCGTACGGCGGGGCAATTGGGATGAAAAGCGGGATATTCCATGTGGTAACGAAGCGCTTCCTCGCCGCAGTACTTCATAACGCCCTGCATTGCAGCAGGGCAAATCGTAAACGTTTTGCCCATGAAGCTCCCCCCTTGCCCCATCTTATGCGCAAGCAACGGGCGGAGTTCTGGACTTTTGTATTTTCATACCAGAGCACTACCGAATGGTTTTGAAAGGCGGCTCATTCCGACGCCTTATCCTCATCCGATTCTCCAGCCACCTGATGTTGATAGCGTAGCATCATTCGCCGATAAAGCGGTAGGCTACACCAAAGCGTCAAGGCAGCCGCCCGCCTGCCCTTGGTAAAGTGGGGATTGGACGCGGCGGCAAAGGCGTGTTTTTTCAAATACCGCACTACCGGCGCAAACTCGGGGAAGCTGCGATAATCCTCCGTGGCAAGCATCCGGTCCAGCACGACGAAATGGGCCCAGAGGCAACGAAAATCAGCTAGCTTGGTCAAAGAGGGATAGTCCCGACCGACCAGTTCGCGGGTTTTGTCATAGGCTGCAACAATGTCCATATCCTTCGACTTAAAGCGGGTGGTGGTGATGCTCCCCGCGCGGTGAAAATAGTGATATTTCGGCTCGGTCGTGTAGGCCGCCTTGCGCACAAGAGGCATTAAATCGGCGGTAAAAAAAGCGTCCTCATACAGCCGGCCGACGGGAAAGCGCAACGTTTTCAGCAAGGGGCGGGAAATGAGCTTATTGCATATCGTAGCAGGGATGCGTTTGCCCTCCAAAATATATCCAAAAGCAGTTGCGCCGTCCACGCACCCCTCCTCCATGCGCTCATACAAGAGGGTCGTTTTATCCGGATAACAATTATAAACGCCGCAGGTGGCAATATCGGCCTCATGCTGCTGAATCAGCCGCAACAGAACTTCCATCATATCG
>CABQCM010000324.1 GCA_902462665.1 uncultured Oscillospiraceae bacterium
AGACTGCGAAAGCATGTGGCAAATTGGCGTGGACGTCCTGCCGGAGTATCGCCGGCAGGGGATTGCCTCGGCAGTCACCAGCCGTCTGGCGCTGGAGATTTTAAACAAGGGCAAGGCGCCTTTTTACTGTGCCGCATGGTCAAATATCAGATCGGTTCGCAACGCCATAAAAAGTGGATTTCGGCCTGCGTGGGTGGAAATGACGGCCAAAAGCATTGCTTTTGTTGACCAGATGAATGGCGAAAAATAATTAGCAGCTCTTTTTGAGAGCTGCTATTATTTTTTGGTTGAACATTTCCACTGATCTTGGAGACCGGCGGCGCATGCCGTTTCCAACTGCGTTTGACTGCGCAGTATTTGGATATTGGCCCAATGCGCCGGAAACAGGGCCCGGTATTTGGCGGTGTCGAACCGGCTGTCAATGAGCAGCACAATGCCGGAATCTTCTTCGCTTCGGATGACCCGGCCGGCCGCTTGCAAGACCTTGTTCATGCCGGGGTAGACATAGGCATAGTCGTAGCCGCAGCCTCCTTGACGGTCAAAATAATTCCGAATCTGCTCCTGACGTTCGGACAGTCCGGGGAGGCCCACCCCCACGATAATCGAGCCGATGAGGCGATCTCCTTTGAGATCAATGCCTTCGGAAAAAATCCCCCCCAGAACACAAAAACCGAGCCGGAGATGACCGTCGCTATGCTCGAAGCATCCGAGAAAACGCTCGCGCTCCAACTCATCCATTTGACTGTTCTGAACCAGCAGATCGGCGTTGGAATCTATTTCTCGATAGCATTCGACTACCTTACGCATATAGTCATACGAAGGAAAATAGACCAGATAATTTCCCTTGCGGGCAGAGACGACCGTGTGAATCGCTTCCGCGATGGGGGCATAGCTTTTCTCCCGGTCACGATATTTGGTGGAAATGCCGGCGTGAGCCAACAGTAGCAGCCGGTTCGGGTCGTAGGGGGAGGGAAGCGTTAGAATAACATCCTGCGTGCCGCCGCCCAGAATTTCACGATAATAGGGCAAAGGGGTCAGCGTGGCCGAAAACAGGGTGGAGGATACCGCTTTTTGCAGCCGGTCGGCAATAATGTCTGCTGGATTCAGGCAAAGCCGGGTAACCGATAACTCGCCTTCTTCGGCTTGCGTCAGGGTCACAAAATGCTCGTCGTAGTATTCTCCTGCCGCTTGGTAAGCTTCGGCTTCCAGCATTAGCTCAAGCAGCTCGTCGTGCAAGGGATGTGTCTCATGCTGAGAAAGCCAATCCTCCGCCGCTTCGCAAAACAGGGCAATCAAGGCATTGGTTACCGCATCCAGTTCAGGATCGGCACGATGAGAAGCGTCACCCATTGCTTTTCGTTCGTCCAGTAAATACCGGTTGATTTGACGCATGGTCTTTCGCAGGGCGGAGGATGCAGTATCCTTATCTCGTAGTTGCCGGCTCAGACGGGAAAAGGGCGACTTTCTCAGAGTGGCGGAATACATATCCCGCACCCGGTCGGCCAAATTGTGCGCCTCGTCAATTAAAAATACATATCGCCGTTCTTCGTCCAGATCAAAAAAACGACGCAGATAAACTATGGGATCAAAAACGTGATTATAATCGCACACCACCAAATCAGCCCACAAAGCGGCGTCGAGCGATAGCTCGTAGGGACACACGCGATGGGCGCGGGCAATCTCTTCCACGCTGGATGGAAGAATGAGGTCGTAGCTTTGAATTAATTCCAGCAGAGCGTCGTTGACCCGATCGTAATGGCCATTGGCGAAGGGACAATCCACCGGGTTGCAGTTCGGATTTTCGCAAAAACAGATTTTATCCTTAGCACGCAGGGTCAGCGATTTCAGCCGTAGGCCGCTTCCCAGCATTTTTTGCACCGCATCCTGCGCTACCGTGCGGGTGACGGTTTTCGCTGTTAGATAAAACAGCTTATCCAGCCGGTGACGCGGCATAGCTTTGACGGCGGGAAACAGGGTGGACAAGGTTTTTCCAATGCCGGTGGGAGCCTGCACATAAAGCTTTTTTTCCTGCCCGATTGCACGGTAAACGGCTGCTGCTAATTCTCGCTGACCACGGCGGTATGAGGGATATGGGAAGGAAAATGCCTCGATGGATTCGTTGCGCAGTGCGGCCCATTCCCGTTCCAAACGTGCAAAAACAGCATAACGCTGCCATAATGCATCAAAGGCGTCGTCGATTTCCTCTGCGTGGTATATTTTTCGGCTGCGTTTTATTTCTTCGCTGTGCAGTTGATAATAGGTCAACTGAATGCCAATCCGGCTTGGCGGAGAATCCATGGTATGAAGCAGCATATAGGCATAGCATTGCGCCTGTCCCCAATGCATCGTTTCCTGACGGCGAAGCTGCTCCAAGGGCATCGTAGTGGTTTTGATTTCGTCGATATAAAGCATATCCTTGTCGGTAAATATCCCATCTGCCCGGCCCTGAAGCTGAATCGGCTGTCCATCTGCTTCCAGCCCCATTTTCAGCGAAATCTCCGCATGGTATTCCTCGCCCATGCTTTTTTGTATTTTGCGGTGGGCGGCCGCGCCTTCATAAAGCGCGGAGGAATCAACATAGCGGTTGTCGATATCGCCACAGCGGAGCACCCTTTCCACAAGGGAATGTACCGACAGCTTCATGGCTTTCATAAAATTCATCCCTCCGATATCATGAACGCGCAGCGTGAATGGTATAATACGCTATCGCCGTAGGCCCGTGCTCAAAATAAAAC
>CABQCM010000325.1 GCA_902462665.1 uncultured Oscillospiraceae bacterium
CAGGCCAATATCGGGCGAGCCGGTAATATTGATGATCACGCCGCGGGAACCGTTCATAGAAGTCTCAATCAGCGGGCTGGTAATGGCCGCCTTGGCCGCGATCTCAGCCTTATCCTTGCCGGTGGCGCTGCCCACGCCCATGTGAGCGTAGCCCGCGTTGCTCATGACGGCGGTCACATCGGCAAAGTCAAGGTTAACCAACGCCGGTATCTTAATCAGGTCGGAAATGCTCTGTACGCCCTGACGCAACACATCGTCAGCGATATTAAACGCGTTAGTCAGTGTAATCTTCTGCTCAGTGACCAGCTTGAGGCGCTCATTGGGGATTACCACCAGGCTGTCAACATTGGCGCGCAAAGCCTCGATGCCGATCTCAGCCTGCTCCATGCGGCGCTTGCCCTCAAAGGGGAAAGGCTTGGTGACAATGCCGACCGTGAGGATACCCAGCTCTTTGGCGATCTGAGCCACCACAGGAGCGGCCCCCGTACCGGTACCGCCGCCCATACCGCTGGTGATAAAGACCATATCGGTATTTTTGAGCGCGGCAATGATCTCGTCGCGGGATTCCTCCGCCGCACGTCCGCCCTTATCCGGATCAGCTCCGGCGCCCTGGCCACGGGTCAGTTTCTCGCCAATTTGGATTTTCTGATCCGCCTTGGAGTTATAAAGAGCCATACGGTCGGTATTCACGGCGATAAATTCCACACCCTGTACGCCGACATCCACCATGCGGTTGACTGCATTTCCGCCGCCGCCGCCGACACCAACCACTTTAATCTGGACAACATCGTCAAAATCATTCGCAAGTTCGATAGGCATTTTTGCATTCCTCCTGTATATTTTCACACGCCCTGCGTTTTTGGCATTATTTTAGAATTAGTTTAACATGCTTTCCTCCAAATTTCAATAATATGTTTGGCTTTATTTCAACTTTTTTCAAGATTACCGTCTGAATTCTCTTTGTCAAGGAAGCCAAACCGAATATTCCCCTATTTAATGTAAGTCGAATTCAGGACTGTGGCTCGGGGGGAGCCTCCTCGGACGAAAAGTCGTCAGGAAGCTCCGGCTCGGAGGGGTTGTCCGGCACAGCAAAGCCAGTGTCGGCCAGTTGTTCGGATAAATCCTGCTCTCGGAAATACACCTTGCGGTTTGCCCCGGACACCATTGACAAATCTAAAGTACCGCTTTGGCCTTCAATATAATAACTTTCTAAATACTCTTTGGCAAAACGGATTTTATACTCAAAGTTGGACTGAGAACCAAAATTCAACGCAATCGCGTCGCGATAGTACAGCTTCAAGCCAATCTCGTCGCGCAAATCGTAACGCGTGATGCCATCCAGCTCACATTTGATCAGCAGCCGTTCAATTTCGGCCATGCGCTCTTGCTGCGATTCGCTCTCCCACTGCGCCTGAGCACCGGGTGTTTCTGCCATCAGCTTGGCCCCCAGCACAAGTGGAACACCGTCCGGCAGCGCATTGAGATTTTCCAAAAGCCGTCCCTGCGCATCGCACAATGCGATACTATCTTCCATCACATAGGCTCTTGCCGGGACGGCCTCAACCACCTCAAGCACAACCTTGGACGGCAGAGTACGATGAAGCACAATTTTCTGCACGTAAGGCAGCGCAGAGGAAACTTTTTCGCTGATGCCGGCGCCATTCATCATCAACAGGCTGTCCCCCTGCTGTACCCCGCTGCACTGCAAAACCAGCGCCGGATCGTATCGGGCAGAACCGACGACTTCAATGGTCTCGGCCTTGCACAGCAGAGTCAATGCGCCGCAAGCGATCGCACCCAGAAGCAGCACCAACAACAGAATACGAAAGACCAGGCGCGCCCCTTTACGCCGCTGCCTATGCCGGCGACCATTACGGCGGCGTGCCTGCTCTCGATGTAATTGACGCCTTTCCTGTGCCGGATGTGGCGCGGTTCGACCCACCCGGTCAGGCGGAATTCTTCCTGGTCTTTCACTCTTTTTCCTTATGTTTTCCTTGACTTCATATCGTACTCGCACCTTTAACCCTCTTTCACACGCTGGATGCTGGCCCCCAGAGGAGACAGCACCTGCTGCATATCCTCGTAGCCACGGTCAATGTGCCGTACGCCGCCGACCTCAGTCACGCCGTCGGCTCCCAGCGCGGCCACCACCAACGCCGCGCCGCCGCGCAAATCCCCTGCCATGACCGGCGCGCCGGTTAGCCGATGCACTCCTTCTACCACGGCTACTTTGCCCTCCACCTTAATATGGGCGCCCATACGCAGCATCTCGCCCGCGTGCTTATAGCGGTTTTCGAAGATATTCTCCACAAACATGGAGGTTCCCTGCGCCGTCAGGGTCATGGCCATTACCGGCGGCTGGGCGTCGGTCGGGAAACCGGGGTAAGCCATGGTACGCACCGTTTTGACCGCCTGCAGACGCTCGGGACCAGTGATTCGGATATTGTCTTCCCGGCAATCCAGCTCACAGCCGGCTTCCCAAAAAGAGGGGAGCACCGGCTC
Organism: uncultured Oscillospiraceae bacterium; assembly: GCA_902462665.1. GTDB lineage: Bacteria > Bacillota > Clostridia > Oscillospirales > Acutalibacteraceae > CABQCM01. Next base: position 2,503 of record CABQCM010000325.1, read on the forward strand.
AAGATGAGACAGGCAGACATTCCGCAACTCCAGGCTCCCACCGGTCACAGCGGCAGCAGCCAAATAGGTAGCGGCTACAATACGGTCGGGAATGACTCGATGCTCGGCGCCGTGAAAACGCTGCCCTCCCTCAATGCGCAGGGTACTCTCTCCCGCGCCGGAAATGCAGCCCCCACAGGCGTTGAGATAAGCAGCCAGATCGGAAATTTCAGGTTCCCGCGC
>CABQCM010000326.1 GCA_902462665.1 uncultured Oscillospiraceae bacterium
ATTCCGTCCAGGGAGCGCATTGCAGGTACATGGTGCCACTATAGCCGTCGCTGTCGATAATCGCTTCGTAAGAGGTCATAAACTCCTCGTAGGTACGCAGCCACCCCGCGCGGTTCGGCCGGGAAAGGCTTTGCTTTTCCACCGGATTGGGTTCGGTGATTCCAGCATCTTTGGCTACCGTAAACTCAAAAGAACTGGCTGTAACCGAGGAGCCGTTATTCCAGGTGCGGGTCCAGTCGTTGTCGGTAGACTCATAGTCTGCCTTGCCGTAAATCACGATGCGGTAGTCGCCGCTGGACAAGCCCTGCTGCTGGAACTGGACGTACATTTCGCCACTCTCGCCGGGATAGACATAATCGAAAATACGTTCGTAATGGTTGACGGTGATAAACGTATCGTTGGTCGTCCACTTGCCGCTAGAATCCTTTTTATATAGAACCGGCTGGAAACAGAAATTTCCACTTCCCTCGGGATCCCAAATAGTGTTTCCAGAATTGGTGTAGGTGAATTTGAGCCAGATCAAGTCGGCCACCGGCAAGGTGCCAGAACGTACCAGTTCCGAAGCGTCGTAAGCCGGATAGCGCACGCCCTGCTTGTCATCGGTTTTTCCCGAAAGCACCGGCTTATCCTCTTCCGTCAGAGTGCCGGATACATAACCGTCAAACACGATGTCTGCGTCAATGTTGCCGGGCAGGGTCATATCGTAATAGTCTCCGTCCCGAGCTTCTTCCCCATAGGCGGTCGCCTCGATATAAAGAGGAAAATGAGCGGCGTAATCGGTGGCGGAATATCGAATGGGCACGGCGTCGTAAGCGGTAGCCTTTTTTGGAATGTTGTATTCCACTGTAACCCCATCAATGGAAATGGAACCGGAATTGGTCTGGGCAGCATTATATTTTGCGAGCTGACCCGTTTTAGCCGCTTCACGGGAGATGGGATTGTAAATCAAATTTCCGAAGCTGTCATTTTCGTACATGGCGGTATCGCTGGCCTGCGGCGTCTGATTCAGCTTGTCGAGCACCTCTGCCGAATCGTTGATATCCTGAATCGGTGTCATTGTATCCAAATCCTTTCCGTCAATGCCGTAATATAGCTTCCAATTGATTTTGCCATCGCCCTGGTTGGCAAATCCCCGTATCAGGCCGACCGAGTATTGAAGAATATTCAAAGCGTCCTGCGCGTTAATCGTGTTGTCTGCAGTAACGTCGGCCATTGACAGTTCCGCCTCATCTAAGAAACGCAACTGCACCGAATACTGCAGGGCAATCAGGGCGTCCGACGCATCCACACTGCCGTCGCCGTTAATATCCCCCATCACCAGGGGAGAGGCGCTCGTATGGGCAATCGAGCCGGCCAATAATGCGGCAGACAGCAATGAGACGGTCAAGGTTCGTAAAGTTTTTCGCACGATGAAACCACTTCCTTATGAAAATTTATGTATGTGCGGACATTATGACCATATCAGGCAGTAAATTCCACTCGAAATAAAAATATTTTAAAGCGAATCGCTTACTTGTGTGACGGAATAACGGACAAAAACACACGATATTTTGCATTGCGCTGCCTTTTATATGGCTAATACTAATAATATTATACAAATTGCACTGGCTATTTACATTGAAAAATCCCACTTGTTCCATGGGCTTTTTCTACTAAATAATCTTGGTAAACATGCTGAAAAGGGTAAAAAATATCCGGCAGAACGCATTCTGCCGGACGCTAATATTACAAGAAGTTTTACCCTTGCGTGTTTTGCACACGGTTACGGTAGTCCAGCGGGGAAACCCCCAACCGGCTTTTGAAAAATTTGGAAAATTGAAACGGATCGTCATATCCAACCGAACGCGCTACCTCTGAGATCAGATAATCACTTCCAGACAATAGCTCGCATGCTTTTTTGATGCGTACCGTGTTGAGATATTCCTTGGGAGAGACGCCGGCATATTTGATAAAGATATTATATAAATATCCTGGATCGAGAAACAGCCGGTCGGCAATATCCGATACCTTAATTTTGAGATGATAGTTGTTGTCGATTAGATTCATCGCGTGCTCTACATGCAATCTGCTCTGGTTATCTGGTACTGGAACCGCTTCCGTCTGTATATAAGAGAGCAACATCGTCAGCAGCCCGGACAGAAACTCATGCGACACGATAACGTCAGAGCTGTTAAACAGTTGTTTGCAGGCCTCGACAAAATTGTTTCGAAAATAAAATTGAAAGGTTTCGGCGTCGTTTGACAATCCGTATTTGTTCAAAATAGCGGATGCTCTTGGCCCCATCAGAATAATCCAAAAATAATGCCACGGTTCGTCGGGATCGGCATGATACTCGTAAATCTGGTTGGGATACATCACGAAACCTTGATTTTTCCGAATTTCCTGGCCGTTGAAATAGCCTTTCCCATGGATTACAAAATGAAGGATCGTTGATGGTCGAACGCCAGGCCCCCAACGGGTATTTTCAATATCGTCCGCCATACCAAAGGAATGAACCTCCTTTTCAATTCCTGGCCGATCGAGAACAAAAATTTCTCGTAGCATGGAAAACCTCCTGTTGTTTGACTGTCAGCCGGCGTAGACAAGGAAAAAGGCATGGGGCGTTAGACGTTAGCGAATCGCCTTGATCCGATTAAATCCATTCGTTTAGCAGTAGAGGATAGGAATTCTGAACAAAATCAAAAGATTGTTCCTGGCCGTTAATGAGCCATCGC
>CABQCM010000327.1 GCA_902462665.1 uncultured Oscillospiraceae bacterium
TCGTACAGCTCGTCGTCCTGCGTATATTCATAGACCATGCATCCGCCGCGCAGCAGCTTGCCCCAAAATTCGCCCGCCCAGCTCAGCGTATCGTTATCCGCCTTGGTGATGTGAGCGTTGTACAGCTTATTCCATGTCTCGGGATCTTTCATCTGCTTTTCCTGCGCATAGTGGATCAGATCCAACACATAACCTTCCCATTTCACTTGATCTCGCTCCGTTTCCAAAAAATAATCGCTGTCTTCAAAAATCCCGAATCTGGTGAGGAGTCTCACGGAATATTGAAGGATCGTCAGTGCGTCCGAAGCGTCAATCGCTCCGCGGCCATCGACGTTGGCAAACTCGCTCTGCCAGCTGTTTAGCTGGATTAGCTGAACCGAATGCTGCAAAACAAGCAACGCATCGGCGGCGTCGATGGTTCCGTCGCCGTTAATGTCGCCATAACTTGCCCCGCAGGCCACCAGAGAAGGCGGACAAAGGCTTGCCATTGTCATGGTTAATATAGCCAAAAATAAGCATCCGACTTTTTTCATCATGGCTTTCTGTCCTTTCTTTCATTTCATCCGATTCTATTCCAAATATCGAAACAGATTTATGCCGTTATCAATAAAGCTCTCCCCTCTTTTTCAATTTACAGTTTTTATTTTATCATAGTATTTTTAGATAGCCATTGACAAAAGAGCCCTTTTCCATGTAGAATATAGCCATATTGCATGTCGGAGAAAGATCGAAATGAAAAACCTTTACAGCATGAAAACAAAGCGCACTGTCTGGGGCGCCACCCAAAGCTTTTATCCCGACGGCCTGGTTCATCCCGACCGTATCATCCCGTTTCACGATTGGATTTACATTCTGAGCGGCCATTGGACCATTTACCAGGAAGAAGAAGCATTCCATCTGTCCCCCGGCGACGTACTCATCCTGCAGGCCGGCTGCCATCATTATGGGCTGGAGCCTTCCACCCACCAGTTAAGGGATATTTACGTTCATGTATCCTGCGAAGAAGGAGACGGTGCTCTGACCGACCTGACGGACGCACCACTGCCTGAGACGGTAGTGCTCGACAGCCTGTACCATTGCCAGGACAACCCCTTTATCAAAGAATATTTCACCGAAATGAGCAAGGAGTTTTTTTTATCCAAGCGACCGTATGTGCTTTCTCATTTGGCCGACAGTATTATTCTGGAGCTACAAAAAATCTCCAAACAGACCGGTAGCCTTCCCCGGCGGTTCGCGGATCAAATTTATACTCTGATTCAGGACGATCCATCCAAAAATTACTCGTTGGACGAGTTGTGCGAAGTACTCCTGACCAGCAAGCGCACCTTATTGCGTAATGTAAAAGAGGAGACCGGGCTTTCGGTGCATCAATTTTTTCTGAATGCAAAAATTCAGCTGGCGCGAACCAAAATCAGCATGCAACCTCGCCTTTCCCTGCGGTTGCTGGCTGAGGAGTTGGGATTTTGCGATGAATTCCATCTGAGTAAAGTATTCAAAGCTTTCACCGGCGTCTCGCCCCAAAGTTATCGGGAAACCTATTTCAAGGCCAGACAAATTCCACCTCGCAAGCCTGAGTAATTGGAGGCATGACAACGCCATTGGTCCACCGAACACAAAGCCCATCCGAACCTGCGCGGCAGTTCGTACGCTCTGGAATTGTTGCCTCTGCGGCTGCAAAGGCACCCCCGCCCTTGACACGAAAAAAAGCTCTGTTTATAATAAAGCATAGTACGCGCTGAAAGGTTCTTCTTTCAGTGCGGCGCAGATGAACGAGCATGGATAAGGCGGCGGTGAGCATTTATGACACTACAACAGCTTCGTTATGTGATTACGATATCCGAGACCGGTTCGCTCAATAAAGCGGCCGAAATTCTGTATGTATCGCAGCCGTCTTTAACCGAAGCGACGCGCGAGTTGGAAAAAGAGCTTGGCATTACCATTTTCCATCGCAGCGGGCGCGGTGTAACGCTTACCAACGACGGCATGGAATTCATGACCTACGCAAGGCAGGTCTATCATCAATATGAGTCGCTTATGGACAAATATGGAGCGGCTGGAACGCTGAAAAAGAAATTTGGCGTATCGACGCAGCACTACTCGTTTGCGGTGAAGGCTTTCGTCGAGATGGTCAAGCAGTTTAACACGACGGAATACGAGTTTGCCATTCGGGAGACCAAGACCCGCGAGGTGATTGAGGACGTCAGCACATTGAAAAGCGAGGTCGGCATTCTATACCTCAGCGCCTTTAACCGCAACGTAATTTTGAAATTGCTGCGGGCAAACGATCTAGAATTTCATAGACTCATCGATTGCAGCGTGTACGTATATCTTTGGAAAGAGCATCCCCTCGCAGATAAAACGGCCATCCGATTGGACGACTTAAACGAGTACCCCTGTCTTTCCTTCGAGCAAGGCGGCAACAGTTCCTTTTATTTTGCCGAAGAAACCCTGAGTACAAACGAATATCCGCGCACCATCAAAGCCAACGACCGGGCGACCATGCTGAATTTAATGGTCGGGCTCAACGGCTATACGTTATGTTCCGGAATTATCTGTGAAGAATTAAACGGTTCCGATTACGCGGCGATCCCCCTGGAAATAGACGGCGATGCCGCCGACAGCCAAATGGAAATCGGTTATATTGTAAAAAAGAATCAGATATTGAGCAAAATGGGAACTCTGTACATCAGAG
>CABQCM010000328.1 GCA_902462665.1 uncultured Oscillospiraceae bacterium
GTGTACTTGATGCTCATACGCTTGCCCACGCCGTAAGGGCCGCCCGACCAACCGGTATTGATGAGATAAACATTAGCGTTGGTCTCCTCCACCTTTTTACCCAGCATTTCCGCGTATACGCTAGGATCCAACGGCAGGAAGGGTGCTCCAAAGCAGGTGGAGAACGTCGTCTGCGGCTCGGTAATGCCGCGCTCCGTGCCAGCCAGCTTGGAGGTATAGCCCGAAACAAAATGATACATCGCCATGTTTTTATCCAACTTAGCGACAGGAGGCAACACGCCGAAAGCATCCGCCGTCAAGAAAATGACCGTCTTAGGCTGCCCGCCCACGCCTGGGATAGCAGCGTTGGGAATATAGTCCACCGGATAGCCCACGCGGGTATTCTCGGTCAAGCTACCGTCGTTAAAATCAAATTCACGGGTTTCGTCGTCCATCACGACGTTTTCCACCAGGGAACCAAATTTAATGGCGTTCCAAATCTGCGGCTCGTTCTCTTCGGAGAGGTTGATGCATTTTGCATAGCAACCACCCTCAAAGTTAAAGACGCCGTCGTCGCTCCAGCCGTGTTCGTCGTCGCCGATCAGGATACGGTCGGGATCGGCTGACAAGGTCGTTTTGCCCGTGCCGGAAAGGCCAAAGAAGAGAGCCGCATCGCCATCCTGGCCCAGGTTAGCCGAGCAGTGCATGGGGAACACGCCGTTCTTCGGCAGGAAGTAGTTCATGACCGAGAACACGCTCTTTTTAATCTCGCCCGAGTATTGAGAACCCGCAATGAGAACCAAACGCTTTTCATAGTTGACCAGAATCGCGGCCTCGCTGTGGGTACCGTCTACTTCCGGGATGCATTTGAAACCGGGCGCGGCAATGATGGTAAAGTCCTCGCTGAAGTCCTTCAGCTCTTCGGCGGTCGGACGAATCAGCAGCTGATGGATAAAGAGGTTTTGAGAGGCCATCTCATTGATAATGCGGAAATTCATACGATATTTGGGGTCGGCGCCCGCAAAACCGTCGAACACAAAGATCTCACGATTTTGAAGATAAGCCACCATCTTATCGTAGATGCGGTCAAAGACCTCTTCCGCCATGGGGACGTTAACCTTGCCCCAGGCAATATCGTCGTGCACAGCGGGAGTATCCACTACAAATTTATCGTCCGGCGAACGACCGGTATATTTCCCAGTTTTGACGACGAACGCACCCGTATTCGAGAGCTTTCCCTCTCCCCTTTTCAGCGCGAATTCTACCAGTTCTGCCGGTGAAAGATTGCGGTAGCAAGCCACCGGATTGATGATGGCGAGCTTTTTCAGTTCACAAGAGCACATGTTCAATTTCTCCTTTCGACTGTTGGATGGCAGAATGCCGTAAACGTCGTCTACCAAGCCTTTTTCATCGTATTATAGCATCGTTTTCCTACGAAGTCAATAGATGGAAACAAGTTGGTGGACATTGCACAGATTTACGGCTTGTACATAAGATATAGTGTAACCATCCGCTTTGTAGATATGAAAGAAGCCTTCGGAAGCCTTTCTCACACCCCATTAAAATTTTTGGAGTTGATTTTATGAATTCTGCCAGTCCCTTATTGATAGCAACATACGGTACTTTATTTACCTTCTTATGCACCACCCTTGGTGCAGCAGTGGTTCTTTTCGGACGAAAAAAAGCTGGAGGCGGCAGCAAAGATATGCAAAATCTTTGCTTTGGTTTTGCGTCAGGGGTAATGATGGCCGCTTCGGTCTGGTCGCTGCTGATGCCCGCGATGGAGCATGCCGAGACGTTAGGCAAAACCCCATGGATTCCCGCTGGTTTGGGATTCCTTCTTGGCGGCGCGCTGCTATGGCTGGTTGACAAGCTGCTCGAACGCATTTATAACAAACGGATTCCACAGGACGGCGACAGCCGCAGCAAGCGCAAACGTACCGCAATGCTGGTCATAGCCGTCACCTTGCACAATATTCCCGAAGGAATGGCTGTCGGGCTGGCGTTCGCACTGGCTTGCTTGGGAAACGATACGGGAGCCATGGCTTCCGCAGTCGCATTGGCCATCGGCATTGGGCTGCAAAATATCCCCGAGGGCGCGGCCATTTCCCTTCCGCTGCGCGAGGGGGGCATGGGTAAGCTGAAATCGTTTGCAAGCGGTGCCCTTTCCGGTTTTGTCGAGCCGGTTTTTGGAATTGCCGCCGTGCTGTTGGCGGGCAGCGTACAGGCCGTAATGCCCTGGCTGCTTTCCATTGCGGCCGGCGCGATGATTTTCGTTGTCGCCTCAGAACTGATTCCCGAGTCAGCGGAGGGAAAACATCCGCACTTTGGCGTCATCGGCGTCATGGCCGGATTTGTTATTATGATGGTGATGGACGTAGCGTTGGGATAATCGGATTTTGGTACCTCATCAAAAATCTCCTTGCAAAACCGCTCGATAGCTCCTATAATAATAACTTAGCGGTTATATTGCCGTGAACAGGCGTTGCCCTGTTATCTTTCCAACAGCAAGGAGCAAATTAAAATATGAAATATCGCATTGTATCTGCTACACTGGCTCTTTTTATGACGGTGAGTATCGCCGGTTGCGAGTTGGATCCCCCTTATACCGGAAGCGGCCCGGCCATTCCCTCCCCTTCGGCGCAGAGTGGAATTTCCTCTTCAGCCCAAAAGGAGAATCCATATGCGCTCAACCCTTTGAC
>CABQCM010000329.1 GCA_902462665.1 uncultured Oscillospiraceae bacterium
TATTGAAGTAAAAGATTACAGCTATCGTTACGCGTCTACTGAAGAACTTGTGCTGAAAAATATTACGTTTACCGTCAATGAGGGCGATTTTGTGGGCGTGGTAGGCTGTAACCGCGCGGGCAAGTCCACTTTGTGTAAATCCATCGTTGGGATATTGCCTTTTGTATCCGGCGGCGATTGGAGCGGTGAAATTGTCATTGACGGCAAAAGCTTGAATGATACGAAGGGGAACGGGACGACAGACGTGGTGGGCATCGTGTTTCAGGATGCGGAAAGCCAGTTTACGCAGCAGACTGTGGAAGACGAAATTGCTTTTGCAATGTGCAATTTTGGGTATGAACGCAACCAGATGCGCGAGCGCGTAAAATTTGCTGCGGAGGCCTGCGGCCTGATGGGAATGCTGGATCGTTCGCCCTATCATTTATCAGGCGGCCAGCAGCAGCGGCTGGCTGTGGCCAGTATCCTGGCATTACAGCCCAGGGTTATCATTTTGGATGAATCTACTTCGCAGCTTGATCCAATTGGACGGGATGAAATATTCCGTCTGGTGGGGGAGCTGCACCGGCTGGGCAAAACGGTCATTATGGTGGATCACAATATCGAGAAAATTGCGGATACCGTAGATAAGGTAGTTGTGCTGCATGAGGGCGAGTTGGTCGCGTATGATGAGCCGCATATCGTGTTTGGAAACAAAAATCTTTTAAACGAGCATTTCGTACGTGTACCACAGGTGACGGATGCTGCAATTGCACTGCGTGATCGGCTTTCTATTGACGGCAGGTTGCCTATCACGCTTCAGGAAGCGACGCCTATTTTTGCGCTGCTGACACAGGGAGGTGTATGACCCATGGCACAGGTAGCGATTCGCACTGAGAAACTGGTACACACCTATCCCCGTGGTAATGTTATGGCGCTGAAGGGCGTCGATTTGGAAATCTACGTCGGTGATATACTCTCTATTGTGGGGCAGAACGGCAGCGGTAAAACAACACTAGTGCGTCATTTTAATGGTTTGCTGCGCCCTACTTCCGGGAAAGTTTATCTGATGGGGGAGGATACCACAGGACAGACAGTGGCACAGATGTCGCGTCGGTGCGGATATGTATTTCAGAATCCAAATCATCAGATATTTTGCACAACAGTGCGTGAGGAACTGATGGTTGCGCCGAAAAACTTTGGATTCAGCGAACAGGAGACTCAAGAGAGCCTGAATAGGGTGTGCGGGCTGATGGATTTGGAACATTTGCTGGATAAGCATCCGATGACGTTGGACTATACTACGAAAAAAATCGTCACCATAGCGTCAGTGTTGATGTTCAGCCCGGAAGTGTTGGTGTTGGATGAACCCACCGGCGGCCTTGACGAAGTGGGACGCAGGATGCTGACAAAAATTATCCGAATGATGCATGATAACGGACACACCGTCGTTGTTATCTCTCACGACATGGATTATGTAGCGGAAAATTCTAGCCGCATTATTATGATGGCCCAGGGGGAAATACTGGATGATACTTCCCCGGACCGGGCGTTCCTCAATGCAGGGATGCTCAAGCGTGCCCAGGTGGAGCCGCCGCAGATCACGCAGCTCGACCTTGCACTTCAGGGAGGGAAAGCACAGAGCGCAGCACTTTCTGTAGAGGATTTTGTTCGCAAATACAAGTCGTAAAGCGATTGCCCTTGATTTTGTATTCTGCATCCGGTGTGAGGATGCAAAAATAGAAACGAAATATTTAAGGAGGAATTATCAATGGCTACTATGAATTCGATCGACTCATCCAAAGGCAGGCTTCGCGGCACTTATATCGCTATCATGATCCCGCTTGGCGTTGCTATCAACTATGTGGGCGGCCAGATCGCAAGCAGTTTGGGCCTTCCCATTTATCTGGATTCTATAGGCACCGTCATTGTGGCGGCTATTATGGGCCCGTGGGTAGGCGCGATTTCCGGAGCTTTGTACAATATCATCAGTGCGTTGATCGGCGGAAATATTCTCGGCTCCTTGTTTGCAATCTGCAATATTGGTTCAGGTCTTATCGTGGGCTTTATGGCGCGGCGTAAAAAGTTCCACACGATTCCGCATGTGCTTGTCGCGACCGTTCTCGTCGCGCTTTGGAATGCGATTGTCGGTTCGCCCATCGCAATGGTTGTTTACGGCGGTGTGGACGGCAATACCGGCACCAATTTGATGATTGCGGGCCTGCAGGCGTTCGGGCAGGATCTGATGGGCGCCGCATTCCTTGCCCGTATCCCTGTCAATCTTCTCGACAAGGGCATTGCCTGCTTCATCGCATGGATTATTCTGCGTAAGCTTCCGGAAAATATGCGCTCGCTGTCCGGCGGCAAAAAAGCGGCCTCTGCAGAGCCGGAAAAACAGGCGGAGGAAGCAAAATAACGCCTCGTTCTGCCGATGAGACGGGAAATTTTTGATGGGAAGGGAACTGACATGCTGCAAGAACGTAATTTCCCCACATTTTTAACAAAGCTGACACCGGCGCCGAAGCTGTGGTTTGCCTTGGGGTTGATTTTGGCAAATATCTTACTTAAAAATCTTTATTTTTCCATTGCGGTCATCATCGTCAGCGTTGTTATGATCATCAAAGAGAAGCATATGGGATTGTTCAAGCTGATCCTTGTGACTATGGTGGTCATGGCCGTTTCAATGTATGGCATTCATGGAGC
>CABQCM010000330.1 GCA_902462665.1 uncultured Oscillospiraceae bacterium
GCGCAGGTGCAAATCACGGTGGTCGGCCAGCGTTCGCCGCAAGAGCTGTATGAGCGTCTGAAAGCCGCGTTTGCCGCCTGTGGACGCCAATATGTTCCCTTTGCCCCGACCCGGGTGCGTGCCGCACAGGGGGATGTAAGTGAGAAAATCGAGCCAATGGCCATTGCTCAAGGCAAGCTGGTCATGGGATTTTTGACCGGGGTGGGCCAGGGTTCTTCCCCCGATGAACTGGCCGCCATGCGTATGATGACCGATTTATGGGGCGGCGCGCCCTATTCCCGGCTGTTTACGGTGGTGCGCGAGCAGATGAGCCTGTGCTACTACTGCGCGGCCCGCTTTCAGACAGTCAAGGGGGCAATTATGGTCGACAGCGGCATCGAGGTGGAAAACGCCGGGCGTACCCGCGAAGGGATTCTCTCCCAGCTTCGGATGATGCAGGAGGGTGGCTTTGACGACGACGCGCTGTCCGCCTCCCGCAAGGGGTTGTCCGATTCGGCCCGCGGGGTGGGGGATTCGGCCGCCCAGCTCGAGGCGTGGTACATTCACCGCATGTTTGACTCGTCCCCCGATTCGCCGGAGGATTTTGTCCGCCGCATCGAGGGAATGACGCGGGAGGACATTGCCGCCGCCGCCCGTAAGGTCGCTCTTGGCGCGGTGTATTTCTTAAAGGGGGAGCAGGCGTAAGGCTCCCTCCCACTGCTCTTTTTTCATTACCATGCCGGCGTGCCGCGGCGGTTGGCCTAATTTTTTCGGACCGACCTTTGCCTCCGGCCGCGTGAAGAAAGGAATGCTCCATATGATGAAAACGGTTGCCACCACCGAGTGCCCCTCGCTGGGCGAACGGGTCACCACCGCCGTGCACCAAAGCGGTCTGCAGGTCATGGTGTGCGAAAAAAAGGAATTTACCGGCGCGTACGCCATGTTCGGCACCCGGTACGGCTCGGTTGACAATGCCTTCCGCCTTGCGGGGGAGGAGGAATTTACCCGCGTGCCCGACGGCATTGCCCATTTCCTCGAGCATAAGCTGTTTGAAAGCGAAGAGGGCGACGCCTTCCAGCGTTACGCCCAGACCGGCGCAAGCGCCAACGCTTACACCTCCTTTGACCGCACCTGCTATCTTTTCTCCTGCTCGGGTAATTTTGAAGACTCCTTCCGCATCCTGCTCGACTTTGTTCAATCGCCCTACTTTACGCCCGAAACGGTGCAAAAAGAGCAGGGTATCATCGGCCAGGAAATCAGCATGTACGACGACAGCCCCGACTGGCGGCTGCTGACTCTGCTGTTTGAGGCCATGTACGAAAACAATCCCATCCGGGTCAACATTGCCGGTACGGCCGAAAGTATTTCCCACATCACGGCTGACCTGCTGTACCGTTGCTATCGCACCTTTTATAATCTGAACAACATGTTTATCGTCGTGGCCGGCAACGTATCGGTCGACCGTGTGCTCGCTGTGTGCGACGAGCTGCTGCGCGACACGCAGGCGGTGGAATTCGAGCGCGGGCCGTATGAGGAGCCGGACGGGGTCGTGCGCTCCTACACCGAGCAGGCCATGGCCGTCTCCCGTCCGCAGTTCGCGCTGGGCTACAAAGAGGCGTGCGTTTCTCCTCAACTTTCGGTGCGGGACAAAATTGTCACCGACCTGATTGTGGATATCATCGCCGGGCAGCATTCGGCTTTGTATGAGCGGCTGCTGCGCGAGGGACTGATTAACCAACAGTTTTCGGCCGGGCTGTTTGACGGTTATAACTTCCGGCTCGAGCTGTTCAGCGGCGAGAGCGACCAGCCCGAGCGGGTAGCGCAGGAAATTCAAAAAGAGATTGCCCGTTATCAGCAAGAGGGCTTCTCACCCGAGGAATTTGCCCGCGCCAAGCGGCTGCATTACGGCCGGTATCTCATGGGCTTTAACAGTGTGGAATCCATTGCCGACTCCCTGTGCGAGTGCTGCTGCACCGGCTCCCAGCCGTTTGAGGCGCTCGACGTTTACCGCGCGCTGACGCTGGCCGACCTTGACGCCGCCGTGCGCGAGCTGTTCGCCCCCTCGCACGCCTGCCTGTCGGTCGTGCGTCCGCTCGGCTGACCCGGCGAGGATGGATCGACGGCGGGGGCAAGCCTCCGCCGTTTCGCCATGAGGCGAAGCGGGCGACGGAATGTAATCCCGAAGGGCGCGTCGGCGCGGTTCATCTTAAGGCGAGGAGAGTCGAACACGAGCCGCCTCTCATGCCCCATTTTTGAAGCTTTTCGGCTTGCCGTCCTTGCAAGATCCGCATTCGAAAATTACTCCACATTCTCCTCGTTTTCGGTCGAAACATTGGAAAGAGGCGGATTTTTGTTTGTGCGAGGCGCAAAACGCAGGGGATGCTTTCGAATTCACGAGTATTTTAACGAGGCAAAGGCGAAAAAACGTCCTTTCAAATCGGATTCCGATTGGTCGGCTTTGCCTACGGGAAAGAAAGGGTGACTGACATGGAACGAATTTTTACGGTGGAATTTCTCGGCCGGGAATTTACCATTGACCGGGTCGCGTTCTCCATCGGTTCGTTTGACGTTTACTGGTACGGCATCCTTATCGCTGTGGGTTTTCTCGGGGCGATTCTCTACGCCTACCGCCGCGCAAAGGATTTTAAAATTTCTCTCGATCCCATGGTCGACGTGATCTTGGTGGGGGCGTTGG
>CABQCM010000331.1 GCA_902462665.1 uncultured Oscillospiraceae bacterium
GCTAAGGTCGAGCTGAAGTAAGTTCCCTTTTGCAAAAAGCACGAAAAGAAGCCCGCTTATCCAATTTGGATAAGCGGGCTTCTTTGATGCGTTCAAAGCAATCCCTCGATTCGAAAGAGAGTGCAGGAAGACGTTTATCGGGTAAGACCGAATGCAAACTTGTCCCTGGATTTCTTTCTGGAATGCCGCGCTGGTATTTCCACCATGTTATGAGCAGATCATTTGCGTACGGACGCTTTTGATTTTGGTTGAGAGGGCTGAAAAATTGCTTCTTTGATATTCAGAAAAAGTGTACTAAATCCAAGGAATGTTTTGAATATAGAACGGCGAAATATTACAAAAAATTAACCTTTTTTTGCGGAAAAAGCGGTTGACAGCACAAGATAGGCTTCCTATAATGAAATTGCAATGGCTTAACAAATAGAGGAAGCCAATACATGAAATGCAAATTGTATGGGATACAATTTCTCTGCATGATGGTCTGTCTGTCTCTTTTGCTGGGTATGAATCGTGGGGTCGGCGCACAGGATATTGCCGTCGATACCGAGAGCTCGCTTCCTGCAACCAACCTTCCTCCAGTTATGGCTACCTCGGCCACACAGGATAAAAACATCATCTGGTATGTCCGCATGGCTTCGCGGGACGCACAGCAGATGGTTACCTTTACCGCCTCTTACAATCAGGCTTACCTGTGTATTCGCGAAGGAATGCGTACCTCGGACCAACTGGCCACCAACGGTACAATGTACACCAGCGTCGCAATCAACTCGACGAACTCGGTGCTGAAAAACATCTACTACACCTATGTTGGAAAATCGGTGGGCGGCGGTACCAGCGTGGGCGGCACCAATATCGGCAATCCTTACTATAAGGCAAGATACAACGATATTTTGCTTGAGTGCCGCTTTGACAGCTATTACGATTTTGACCCGCTTCATTTCAGCATAATCTCGAGCAACAGCAGTTCCTACGTCTTGAGTTGGGCGGTGCTTGGCGACGTCAACGAGGACGGTGCCATCGATTCGGCGGATGCGCAGCTTGCTTTAAATCATTCGGTCGGTGTAACGCTGTCCGAGCTGCAGCAGCGCGCGGCCGACGTCAACGAGGATGGGGTGATTGACGCGTCCGACGCTTTGTTGATTAACCAATATAGCGCAGGAACAATTTCTTCCTTCTGGAAATCCTATTCTGTTCCCTCATCCCTGCCCACAACTGCCACATCGAGCATCAAGTCTAACGCAACCTATTGTTTTCAAAACGCCTATAACGCAAACGGTTTAGCGCCCCTTTCCTCCTCTCCCACCAGCGGCGAGCTGTTGAAGCAGACTACGTTCAATACATCGTCGGATAGCCAGCAGTGCGTGATTGTGTATATGGGTAGTGGGGAATATGAGATTCGAAGCAAGCAAAACAGTTCGCTGGTCTGGGCGAAAAGTACGGGGAACGAGTTGATTTTGCAGACCAGGAGCAGCGGCTCCGCCTCCCAACGATGGTATATCATTCCCTATAACGATGGAACCTATACCTTGATTAATAAGGCGGCGACCACCAAATGCCTGACCACGGCCGGGGACTCCAACAACGACGAAATCAAAGCGCACAGCGTTGCTATTTCCACCAGTACTACCGGCCATCGTTGGCGCATCTATCGCGATGTAGGCCGCACCTCCAAGGATTATTACGACGCCTCGTTCGCCCTGCGCTATCAGCGCTACGGTAACAACAGTTCCGGTGTAATTTACAATTCTCATCCCGCACGCTTGATTGGCGACATCCATACCGAGGCCACCCAAATATTTGGCTCTTTGCTGGGCGTGTCAATCGCGTACGAGGGTATGGTTCCTTATCAATCGTTGGCCGACGCCTGCCGCAATAATCGTGAGTTAAGCGAGACTTCCATCAGTCGCTGCGTTTCTTTCGGTTCGGGGCATGTCCATGGAAAAGCGGATGGAATCACCTTGCATTGCACCGATCAAAAGGCGCACGATCAGGCCTTTACCGATGCTTATGCAAGCACGGGTGAAAGCAAAATTGCTACTTTGTGGTCAGGCGCTTATCTGTATAAGGAAGGGAGCACGACAGCTCAGAATCGCTCCTGGACCCGGTCGGGCGAAATTCATATGGTGAATCGGTATAATAGCGGTATGCAGGCTGTCGATATGACCGCGGTTTACGTTCACGAGATGGCGCATCGCTGGGGCGCGTGGGATCATTATCACGAAGAGGTCAACGGCGTTTGCGACGCGGGGCTACGGGGAGTATGTTCGGATCCTAGTTGCCCAACATTTGAAAAATTACAATCCGAAAATAAAGTGCACCGCCCCGCCAAGTGCATGATGAACAACCATATGATTGGGGCAGGTGAGAGCAGCTACCAAAAGCTTTTTTGCAGCTACTGCCTGGCCGATATGAAACAGACTGTAAAAAACAAATATTGATGGAGGAGGAATTTTGATGAACAAAGTAAGAATACTTTCGCTGTTCCTGGCCGCGCTGCTTTGTCTGAGCGCAGCCGGCTGCGGAACCAACCGCGGTGTCCCGGCGGGCGAGCTGGACGCTTCTTCTCAACCGCTTGTTTTGGAATCGGATCTTAATGCAGAGCCACCTGCGACGGAAGTTCCGTCTATCCCCGAGGAAATAGAATCTGCCGTTCCCAGTCAGTCGGCCGGGC
>CABQCM010000332.1 GCA_902462665.1 uncultured Oscillospiraceae bacterium
GATGGAGGAATTCGACGTGGCCATTTGGGCCTATCACGGGCTGTTCTGCTCGGGGGCCGACTTTGATTTGACCTTTGGCCTAATGGATACGGTGGAAAAAGCGGCCGAAATCGTCATCAAGGTGCTCTCGACCGGCAGCAAGCTCGAAGGAATCACCAGCGACAATTTGCGCGCCATCGCGCGGGATTTTCACCTGACGTTGCCGGAGCGTTTTCTCGACCCGGCCGGAAAATAATCCCTAACGTGCTTGTTTTTCGTCCACACAATGCGGATTCCTCCGCCTGCCAGATGGCAAGAAAGGTATGGTGACTGTAACATGCTTTATCCCAAATCGAAAACCGCTCTGTCTCCCGCGGATTTTGCCGCGCCGCCCAAGGAATACCGCGCCGCCCCCTTCTGGGCATGGAACTGCGCGCTGGAGCGCGACGTCCTTTTTCGGCAGATTGATGTGATGCGCCGCATGGGCATGGGGGGCTTTCATATGCATACCCGGGTAGGAATGCGCACCCCCTATCTTTCGGACGAATTTATGGATCGGATTGAGGACTGCGCCCAGGAAGCCGAGCGGCAGGGAATGCTGGCCTATCTTTACGACGAGGACAAATGGCCGTCGGGCTACGCGGGCGGCATGGTCACCTGCGAAGCGCGGTTTCGCCAGCGGTATCTCTGCTTTACCCCCGACCCGGCCGGCGAGGCGGGCGGCGACCGGCCGGACAGCATTCCCCGCAGGCTGCTGGCAGCGTATTCGGTGACGCTGGACGGCGACGGCTTTCTGCTCCATTACGAGCGCATCGAACCGCCGAAGGAAAAAACCGACGGCGTGTGGTACGCCTATCTGGGCGTGTGCGATTGCAACGATTGGTTCAACGGCTACAGCTATGTGAATACCCTTTCAAAGGAAGCCATCGAAAAGTTCGTCGAAGTCACCCACGAGAAATACTGGCGGCGGGTGGGCCACCGCTTCGGCAAGACCATCCCCGCCATTTTGACCGACGAGCCGCAGGCGTTCCAAAAGCAGCGGTTCCCCGTCTGGAATTTCCCGCGCGGGATTTATATTACCTTTACCGACGATCTGGACGAAACCTTTCGCGCAGCCTACGGCTATTCCCTGCTCGACCGGCTGCCCGAGCTGTTTTGGGATCTTCCCGCTCTCGCCCCGTCGCAGGCCCGCTATCATTACCACGACCATGTGACCGAGCGGTTTGTCTCGGCCTTTGCCGACACGCTGGGGGACTGGTGCGGCAAGCACGGCCTGATGCTCACCGGCCATATGATGGAGGAGCAGACCCTGCGCTCTCAAACCAATATGACCGGCGGCGAGATCATGCGCTCTTATCGCAGCTTCGATCTTCCGGGCATCGATCTGTTGTGCGACGCGCGGGAGCTGAACACCGCCAAACAATGTCAGAGCGCGGCGCATCAATACGGCCGGGAGGGGGCCCTTAGCGAGCTGTACGGGGTTACCGGCTGGGATTTTCCCTTTTGCGACCACAAATTGCAGGGCGACTGGCAGGCCGCTCTAGGGATTACCCTGCGGGTTCCCCATCTTTACTGGGTTTCTATGGAGGGGGAGGCCAAGCGGGACTATCCCGCCAGCATTGGGCATCAGTCCCCCTGGTATGAGGAATATCCAATGATAGAGGATCATTTCGCCCGGCTGGGAACCGTCCTGACCCGAGGAACGCCGCGGGTGCGAGTGGGCGTGGTGCATCCCATCGAGAGCTACTGGCTCCACTACGGCCCGCTCGACCACGGACAGGAGAGCGAGGCCATCGAGCGTCGCTTTACCGAGCTGACCGAATGGCTGCTCTATGGACTGGTTGACTTTGATTTTCTCTGCGAATCCCTGCTGCCGTCGCAATACAAGCCAAGCGCCGACAAAACGCTGCATGTGGGCGAGATGGCCTACGACGCCGTTTTGGTGCCGGCCTGCGACACCCTGCGCTCCACCACGCTCGACGCGCTGGAGCAGTTTGTCGCCCGGGGCGGAACGGTCATCTTCGCCGGAAAATCGCCCCGTGCGCAGGATGCGCTTGCGAGTAGCCGTCCTGCCGCGCTGGCCGCGCGCTGCAAGCGCGTTCCCTTTGAGCGCGACGCGGTGCTCGCCGCCCTGGAACCGGTGCGCGAGCTGGATATCCGCACCCCACAGGGAGGCCGCAGCGACAACCTGATTGCCCAATTGCGCAACGACGGGGAAGATCGCTGGCTCTTTGTCTGCCACTGTAACCCACCCGCTACGTCCGACGATTGCGCACCCGAGCATTATACCCTGACCCTGCGGGGAAGCTGGTCGGCTACATGGTACGATACCCTCACCGGGCGCATTCTGCCGCTGGAAAGCATAGGGGAGGATGGCGCGACCCGGCTGGAATGGCACTGCTTCTGCCACGACAGCCTGCTGCTGCGCCTGCGCCCTGCTACTTGCGAGCGACAGGAGACTCAAGAGACTTTCCCGGCCGTCTCACTGCCCACCCGGCCCGAGGCCGCCGCACAGCACACCCTTCCCCTGTGCCGGGAGGACGAAGCCGTCCCGGTGACCCTGCACGAGCCCAACGTCCTGCTGCTCGATCGAGCTGCCTGGCGGCTGGATGGCGGCGAATGGCAGCCAACCGAAGATATTCTGCGCATCGACAGCCTGGTGCGCGACCAGCTTGGGCTTCCCCGCC
>CABQCM010000333.1 GCA_902462665.1 uncultured Oscillospiraceae bacterium
ATATGGCGGCCAGGCATTGCTCGCTGCTGGTGGCGGTGGCGATGACCTTGAAGATATCGCTTGTGCAACGCAGCTTGATATGCGGGTATGCTTTTTGCAGCTGGGAAGCGATGAGCCGGGCGTTATCCTGCGTGCCGAAGCCGGAAGCGCCGATGTACACGCCGCACACAAACGCATGCCGTTTGAACAGATCGTCAAGGCCCTCGCGCAGAACTTGACAAGCGCCGCAGCCGCCCAGCAGCAGGCGGTGCAAAAGCGTTCCATGTTCCGTGAACAGGATAAACTCGGTTTTGCTTGTGCCGCCATCCACCGCTATCATTGCTTTTTCGGTGGCATAGCTGCCGCCCAGCAGCGTGTCGACTGAAACTTCCAGCCGTTCCGCCATCAAACAGAGGTTCTCAATGTCGGGAACGGAAGCGCCGCGTTCCCATTTGGAGATGGCCTGCGGGCTGATGGACAGGCTTTGCGCCAGTTCGTTTTGCGTCAAGCCGCGGGCTTTCCGATATTTTTGAATATTGTCTGCTAAAATCACGGTGTTGAGCATAGCGGTTCGTCCTTCTCTCTCCATTCCCAGACGCGGCATTCCAGCGGCTGCAGGGTGCCTGACAGGCGGCCGGTATCCCCCTCAAGGACGCAATCCTCGGTAAGGCGATACCGCTCCAGGGCATATTCCGCCGCCGGAAAGGCGAGCGAAAACGCGCTCGGCCGTTCGGCGTTGTTGACGAGGAAAATCACCAGGCGTTCCCCGCTGCGCGCTTGCCACGCCCCGGCCAGCACTTGCTCCATGACAAGATCGTCTTTGAACCACAAAGCGGGCGATGTGACGACGGGTTTCGCGTCACAGGTCACGACGGGGGGGCGGAGCATACGAGCGCTCCGAAACAGGGAGGTGTATTGGTAGCGCAGCTGTACCAGCTGTTTGAGGTAGGACAGCCTGTCCGCGTCGAATAGCACATCCGCCTTACACCAACCGAGCTGCTGGCCGTACAGCAGGGATTTGGCCGTGCAGTATTTGAAAAAGTCGAAATCCTCCTTTTTGCGGCCGATCGTGCAGCGGCCCAGCATCTGCGTATACCCGGCGTATATAGCCGAAAAGGCGGGGACTTCGCCGTCGCGTACCCACATCCAGGTGAGAAACCCGTCAAAACTTTTGAGATACGGTTCCGCGTTGCATTCTGAAAAATAGAAGCTGTCCGCCGGTTTATGCATGCGGATCTTGTCCATCATGCGGGTATACCCTTCCACCCAGTAGTCCCCGCCGCCGGGCAGGTGCGTATGTTCGGGGTTGTAGCAGGGATAGGAAGGGGTGGCGGAGATTTGATCGAAATAAACGCCGTCGATATCCAGCGTCCGTTCCATTTCGCGGACGAGCGCTTCCATAAGATTGCCCCACTCGTTCCATGTCGGGCACATGGGGGCCAGCTTCGCCGTCTTGCCTGTGCGGCGGGTCTTTTGCGGGTAGTCTTCCACCTGGTATTCGCCGTTTTCGTCCAGGACGGCGCCATGGCATCCGGTGTTGCGAAACGTCACCGCGTGCCCGCCTTCCTCGTCGTGCATTTCCCAGCTAACCGCGTTGATGTAGGGAAGGATATACACGTCGTGTTCGCGCAGCTTTTTGACCCCTTCGGCAAACGCCGTTTTGGCGGGCAGAAAATGGGGATATTCGATGTTGAAAGGAATCTCGTGCCAGTTGTACACGTGGTACGCGATGGGAACCCCCAACGCTTCTTGCAGGTCGATGACCGCCTGGTACCAGTATCCTGGGTCGGTTTTATCGCTTCCGGCGCTCAGGTTCATGGGCCGGTTGTCCCCTTGCGACGCGCTGTTGGGGATATAGTCGCATACCCAGAAAGGGACGTTTTGAAAGCGGGCGGGGGTGTCCGGCCGCCCTTGTTCGCCAATCGGAGGCAGCCAGTTCGCCTGGGCATGAACGAATTTGGCATACAGCATGGTCGCGTCGTACCAGTCGCCTGCGAAGGCCTGCCAGCGCGCCGCGCCGAAAAGGGAAAAGGAGTTCCCCGGTTTGCCGCCGTTGATGCCAAAAAAGGAGGCCTGGATGGAGGCCATGCCGTCCTGGACACGTATGTCAAAGCGCTTGACGGCCGCCCGTCCGTCTTCAATGCCGATGTACACGCCGCCGCGCGCGTTATACAGGGCGAAATATTGCATGCAGGCCTGATGAAATGGGTAGAAGCTGGTTTCCTGATAGCAGCGCTGCCCCGCATTTTTCAGGACCAGTCCGCTTGTCAGGGGCAGGAACAGATCGCACTCTTCGGCGGCCAGCAACGGCGTGGGATAGGTGATCTCCATCACGCTCCACGCGGGATTGGCGTTGCTCACGTCGGTCTGCCAGGTAATCCCATCCTGGTCGCCCGCGGCTTTCACCATCACCGTCAGTCCTTCGATCTCCGATGGTATATGGAAATAAAACGCAAGGCTTTGCTCAAAAGCGTGGATCTGGATTTCCTCCCAGTGGGACAGGGTGTCAATGTGGAGCTTGCGGTTGTCCGCCGTGTTTTTCAATGTGGCGGTGAAAAGCGGAGAAGGGGCCGCGGGTATCCCACCCATATGGCCGCCGGCTATCCGGGCGGTGTGGCCGTCCGTTTCGAATGCGAACTGGTAGCGGGGGGATTTTAGCGTATACTGCATGCACAACACCTCGC
>CABQCM010000334.1 GCA_902462665.1 uncultured Oscillospiraceae bacterium
GTCGAATTCTCGAGCCACCTGTTCGCACATGGCGATTTTGGCGTTGAGATCCTCCTCGTGCCAGCCGGTAATGTCTACCGTAGAGCCGGCGAGTGCAAAGGGGGAAATGACCACCAGCTTAGCGCCGGTTTTCTGAGCCGCCGAAAGGATGGTGCGTAGATTGTCGCCGTATTCCTCGGCCGAACATGGCATGTTTTGGTCGTAGCGTCGCCACGTGTCGTTGATTCCAAGCGCGACCGATACCACGTCGGCCTGAACCTCTTCCAAAGTAGCGTCAATGAGAGGAAGCCAGTCGTGGGTACGGGTACCGTTGAGTCCGCGGTTGACAAAGGTCAGGTCATACTGCGCGGCGTCCAGCGACATCAGAGCTTGGATCTGCGCGGCGTATCCCTCGCCCATGTTCGCG
Organism: uncultured Oscillospiraceae bacterium; assembly: GCA_902462665.1. Classification (GTDB taxonomy): domain Bacteria; phylum Bacillota; class Clostridia; order Oscillospirales; family Acutalibacteraceae; genus CABQCM01. Next base: position 407 of record CABQCM010000334.1, read on the forward strand.
GGGTCTTCGCGGTTGCGGTTGGCGTCGGTGACGCTGTCGCCGACAAAGAGGACGCGGCTGCCGGGGTGGAGAACCGCTTTTTGTTCCTTTTCCGCCTCGGTGGTGTCAATCAGTTGAACCGATAATTGTAGCATTTGCAGTGCGTCGGATGCATCCACCTTGCCGTCGAGATTACAGTCGCCGGTGCGCACGGCCTGCTCGTCGAGCGTTGTCAGACCGACCGAATGCTGCAAGGCAAGCAGCGCGTCCGACGCATCCACCTGGCCGCTTTTATCAATATCGCCAAATAGGGGAATGTTGTCCGACGGCTGGGGCGGAACCTGATGGAAGATGGAGATGCTTGACACCGCGCCGCCCCATCCGGCGGAGGGATTGCAGTTGGCAATGCGCAGATACAGCCGGTCGGTACACGAATAGTCGGACGGCTGGATGGTGTAAAAGGCGGTATTATAATAAGAGCCGTCGAATACCTTTCCTGACAACGCGCCGTAATCGGCCACGGTGGTAAAATCGGTGCCGTTGGCCGAAGCCTGCAGCAGGTAATTGTTGCTTACCTGCACCCGAAAATTGGGAGAATGCCATGCGGATAATTCAAACTGGTAGACAATTTCCCGTTGCCCGTCGCACCAGCGCCATAAAGCGCTCTCCTGTGCGGTGCTGCGCGCGATGTATCCTTGATCTTTCCCGGCGCTGTTCGTAGGGATGTAATCCACTTCTAGCTTGGTCTGCTGGTCGTTCGCGGCTTTTGCCCCTACGGCAATACAAGGAATGGCAAAACCTAGAGTCAGGGTTAGGAATAGGCAGAAAAAGCGTTTCATCATAAGAAACATCCTTTCGATTGACTTTGGAAATGCGCAGTGTCAACAGTATGAATCGGGGAAAGACGCAAGGCTTTCGCTTTAAGAAATCCCTTCCAGGGCGATACGTGCTGGATGTGTTTTATGCTTGCTCGACGAGCTCGACCCAATGCTCTGCGATAATTTGCGCGCCCAAGTCGTTGGGATGAACTCCATCCGGAGAGCAATCCGCATCGGGATGCGCTGCAAGATATTCGCGGAAAATGTCGTCCATGGGAAGGTATGCGTCAGCATATTGCTCCGCCAGCGCCTTGCAGGCGGCCTGCTTCTCATCCAAATCCTCCGCTCGCCAATGCGCCTTATCCTCGGCGGGAAGCAGATAGGGGGAAATCACAACGATGCGCGCGCCGGTTTTTTTGGCCTGACGTAGGGCCGATTCCAAATTATCAGCGTATTCTTTGACCGTGGTAGGCAGACCGGAGTCGTAGCGCCGCCAGGTATCGTTGATGCCGATCATAATCGAAATCACGTCCGGCTTGCAGTCGATGCAGTCGGCTTTCCAGCGGTTTAACATGTCGCTGGAGCGGTCGCCGCTGATACCGCGATTGAGAAAGCGAACCGCCATTTCGGGATGCCGCGCATGAAACAAAGCGGCCGCCTTACCGGCATAGCCGCCGGCAAGATCTTCGCTGATGTCGCGGTTGCGTCCAGCGTCGGTGATACTGTCCCCCTGAAACAGTACGAGGTCGTTGGTATGAATTAACAAGCTGATCATCCTTTCTGTGGTAACATTTCATTTTGATAAGGACGGCTTCGCATGGTTGATTTTTGCTGTGTGAAAATATGGTGGACGTTGCAGGCAACGCATAGGATGCTGTCTGCAAAAATCATAGCATGCTGCGCCGGCCGATAACAGGCGGAAAACGACCCAAAATTGTGTTGAAATTATCTATTCTCCGATAATTTTGATGAGAATTCGCTTTTTGCGAAGACCGTCGAATTCACCATAGAAAATTTGCTCCCAGGTACCGAAATCCAGTTTGCCGCCGGTGACGGCCACCACTACCTCGCGCCCCATCACCGAGCGTTTGAGATGAGCGTCCGCGTTATCCTCATAGCCATTGTGATGATATTGGCTGTAGGGTTTTTCGGGGGCCAGTTTTTCCAACCAGGTTTCCATGTCCTGGTGCAGTCCTCCCTCGTCGTCATTGATAAACACGCTGGCCGTAATGTGCATGGCGTTGCATAGCAGTAGCCCCTCCTGAATACCGCTTTCCCGCAGCGCCTGTTCGCATTCGTGTGTAATGTTGACAAAGGCGCGGCGGCGCGGAATTTCCATCACCAGCTCTTTGCGATATGATTTCATTTTCAATCTCCTTTCTGCATTTTAACAGCGTGGGAAAAGCCTACTATCCCGCGCTGGCTTATCGCCATACATCATAGCATATGTTT
>CABQCM010000335.1 GCA_902462665.1 uncultured Oscillospiraceae bacterium
GGTCAGGGTGGTCGCGATTCCTTCTGGCAGCGCCTCCACCCGTTCCAGAGCGCCGCTGCGCCGCAGCGCCTGTTCCACCACCGTCTGCCCTTCGGCTGTTTGGTTGCCCATGACCACATTGTCTGCAACGCTCAGAGAAAAAATCTGAAAATCCTGAAAGGCTGTGCCGATGAGAGCGCGGTACTCCCGCAGGCAATACTCGCGAATATCCACCCCATTGAGCCGGATTTCTCCCTCGGTTGGGTCGTACAGCCGCATTAGCAGCTTGACGAGGGTGCTTTTGCCCGAGCCGTTGTGCCCCACCAGCGAAACAATCTCGCCCGCTTGCAGTACAAGGTTGATATCGCGCAGCACCCACGGCCCCTCTGGCGTGTATCGAAAGGAAACCCCGCACAGCTCCAGGCTCTCCATGTGTCTGGGAACGCTCAAGCCAGGCTGGTCCTCCGCAATGGACTCTTCGTATTCGAGGAACCGGCGCAGATTATCGGCATACAGCGCGTTTTGCAGCGTCCCCATCAGCCCGTCGGTCAGATTCACCAGCATCCAGGTCGTACTCACCGCCGCATTGGCCATGACCACAAACTCCGACACCGTCACGGCCTTGACCACCATGGCCAGAAAGGCCCCCAACATCCAGGTGCCCTCAAAAAACACGGGAAAGCACAAAGAGGTTTTGGTCGCATTGAGAGCAAACAGACGCTTCCAATAGCGGTCCGACGCGCTCAACACCCCCTGCATCGCATCGTGATACAGCCCAGCCAGGAGCCCAAACACCCCTGTCAGACGGATTTCCTTGGCGTACTGAGGAAGATAAAACACCCGATTGACATAATCCTGCCTTCGCTGCCCAGGCACCATCGCCATATTTCGGTCAAAATCAGCACGGTTGGCCCGGCTGCCTAAAAGCAGATTGGACACCACTGGCAGAAGCGAAATCAATCCTGCCCAAAGGTTAATGGTAAACATGACCACAATGACATAAATGGAAGAAAGGGTGGATGCAACCAGCGTTGACAGGTTTTCGACCACCGAAATGCCGCGAGTGAAAATCTCGCCGGCCGCCTTGGTGTAGGTGTTATAAAACTCGGCGTTTTCATAACAGGCAAGATCCACATTACTGGCTTTTTCAAACAGGCGGCGATGAAGCCGCTGATACAGAATAGGCTCTATTTTGAGACGATAACGATTGCCATACCAAGCGTCCAACGCATGCAGGAGCAGCCAGAAAGCCATGGCGCATCCCAGAAAGACAGCTACCTGCCGGAAGGTATGGGTCATTTCCGCCGCGCCAAACAGATAGCGCATAAAAACCACCGTTTCAAACACCCAGGAGCCGAATCCTAAGAACTGGAGAAAAAAGGTCCAAATCACAAATCCTTTGGCCTCCTGCCATACCATGCGAAGCAGATACAGATTGTTGCGCGCAATTTGCGCTGGCTTTGCTTTGGTCTGATTCTTCATATACTCCCCTCCAAGGTAAGATGTTTTCTCCCTTCTTTGCCATCGAGAAAGCCCCGCCGGCAGGCGCGAACGCCCTTGCCCACCGACAATACCATAGATGAAAAAAGGCTCCTTTTCATCTGCCGGGGATAGGGAATGCGAAGTTCCTTTGTCTCGCGGATGAAAAAGAGCCGATGGGAATGGGAGAGGCTATTTGCCTCCCTTAATCCTGTCCCAATACGCTTTGTAAGCCTGTTCGTTTTTGTTGTCGCCAAAATGGTAGTATTCCCTGTCTTTGAGTAAGTCGGGAAGGTATTGCTGCTCCAGCCAATGGCCGGGAAAGTCGTGCGGATATTGATAAAATTGCCCCTTATTGGCGTTATCCTCCCCATCGAAATGCTTGTTTTGCAGCCGCCGGGGAATGGGGCCGCTGCGCCCGGCTTTGAGATCGTTCATCGCCTCATCCAGTGCCACATAAGCCGAATTGGATTTTGGCGCGATAGAAACCAGCACCACCGCATCGGCCAGAGGAATGCGGGCCTCGGGCAGACCAACCTGCATAGCCGCATCAACGCACGCCTTGACGATGGGAATAATCTGCGGATACGCCAAGCCGACGTCCTCGCAGGCACACACCATCAGCCTACGGCAGGCCGATGGCAGGTCGTCGGCCAACAGAATACGGGCAAGATAATGCAGCGCAGCGTTGGGATCCGACCCGCGCATGGACTTTTGAAAAGCAGACAGGCAATCGTAATGCTCGTCCCCCTCCCGGTCATAGCGCATGGCGCTGCGCTGCGAAAGCTGCCGCGCCTGGTCGAGGGTAATGCGCAGCGGTTCCTCCCCCGTGTCGGCCGAGAGCACACACAGCTCCACCGCATTCACCGCTTTGCGCACATCACCACCGCAGGATTGGGCAATGTGCTCACTCACCCCTTCTTCCAAAAGGATACGCCCTCCGCGCTCCTGCTCCAAAAAGGCGAACGCCCTGCGTACCGCACCCTCGATATCGGACGCGGTCACCGGCTTAAATTCAAACACCGTCGAGCGGCTAAGCAATGCGTTATAAATATAAAAATAGGGATTTTCGGTCGTCGAGGCAATGAGCGTGATATTACCGTTTTCAATATGTTCCAGCAAAGACTGCTGCTGCTTTTTATTAAAATACTGGATTTCATCCAGATAAAGCAAAATTCCATTGGGCGCGGCCAGGG
>CABQCM010000336.1 GCA_902462665.1 uncultured Oscillospiraceae bacterium
ACGCTGTTTTTTTGCTAATGTCTTTCGAGTTTTTCGCTCTTTTTGCATCACGCTTTTAATTTGTACCAAATAAATTTATTATTATTCATTTTTTTGTGGAAATCAATGGCGCGGTGTGTTAAAATAACCCCGATAAAATGGGAGGCGGTGGTCAACTTGAAACGGTGGTTGTCGATTTGCTTGTGTGTTTTCATGCTGTTGGGTACTGGCACGGCGGCGGTTGGGGAACAGCTCCAGCCTACCAATCTGCCGGTCCTGTCCATCACGTTGGACAATGGGGTGAATACCGCGCTGATCAACAAACAGGAGTATTTGCCCGCAGTCTTTACCTTGGTCGGGGCCGAAGGGGTTGAGGATATGGTGGACGTCCCCCTTTCCATCAAAGGCAGGGGGAATTCTACCTGGGGGCTGGAGAAAAAGCCGTTTGCCCTTAAGTTTTCGGAAAAAACCAATCTGATGGGAATGGGCAAGGCCAAAAAGTGGGTGCTCTTGGCCAACTATTACGACAAAACTTTGCTGCGCAACGCGCTGACCCTCACGCTGGGAAAAGAATTGGGTATTGCGTATACGCCGGAATGGAAGTTTGTCGATCTCTATTTGAACGGAAGCTATCAGGGCAATTATCTCCTGACCGAAAAGGTCGAAATCGGGAAAGAACGGGTGAATATTGACGATGAAAATGGCGGGGTGCTATTTGAGATCGAGCAGCAATATCGCCACGATGACTGTACCTATTGCCATGAAACCCCTGCCGGGGTGCACCTGACCTATAAAGAGCCGGAGGAGAAAGACCTCGGCGCCGACTCCATGGCCGAGCTGATGAAAGCCAACAATACCTTTCTGGATGCGCTGGAAGCGGCCATTCCGCAGGGGATCGCGGTATATTCTCAATATCTGGACGTCGATTCCTTTGTGAACTGGTACATTCTCAACGAGTTTGCTAAAAACTACGATTCGGCCTTTGTCACAAGCTGTTATTGCTATCGCGATGCGGGCGGCAAACTTTGTATGGGACCGCCATGGGATTATGATACCTGTTACGGCAATCAGGACGTGGCCGCCGGGCTGAATCCCGTGGGATATCATGTCCGGCAAGCTCCGTGGTACGCTTTGCTGTGTGCAGACCAGGATTTTCTTCGTCTGCTGCGCGAGAGATGGACGGCGTTGGCCGATGAGGGCTTTTTTGAACGCATCGGCGGATGGCTGGAAGAACAGGCTGCCGTCATTGCTTCTTCCCAGAAACTGGAGCAGGCGCGCTGGCCGGGCGCGATGACCCTGCCGGATCTGCGCGGCAGCGGCCCTGTGTACCAGACCTACGAAGAAGAATTAGCATATTTAAAGCGTTTTATTCAGCAGAGAACCGAATGGCTGGATTCCCAGTGGAATACCCGCCGGTTGGGCGAGACCGCGCCGCTGACCTATGCCGCGCCTCTTACCGATAAGGTGGAATCTTGCTTCGCGCCGGAAGGCATGCCTGGAGAGTCGGTGGAGAATTTGTTTGACGGCGATCCCACGACAAAATATTGCACGCAGTCGTCGTCGATGCTGCATATTGTCTGGAAGATGGCCGAGTCGGTGACCTTGACGACCTATACTCTTACCACCGCCAACGACGCTCCCGGTCGAGATCCCAATCAGTGGGTGTTACAGGGGTCTATGGACGGGGAGCACTGGGCGACGGTGGATGCGGTTCGGCAGGGAATTTTGCCGGATGAGCGGTTTCAAAGCCGGGAATTTGTTGTCGCATCTCCCGGGGAGTATCTTTATTATCGCCTGGCAATCGGTGGTGTGAAGGCAAGCGACGGTTATATTCAGCTTGCGGATGTGTCGCTGGGCGGCTACGATACCGCCAATTTGTTGGCGGTACGGCAAGGCTTGTCCGCACTCGGGAAATCCAATTCTCTCACCTGTCATATGGAGTACCGAAAGTGCAGAGAGGCTTTGGCCAATTTGTCCGAGTTGGAACGGCGTTATATCAGCGATACCTCGGCGCTGGATTCCACCCGTGCGTTGCTCGAGCAGCGGCTGGGCGATGTGGATGAAAATGGGCGCATTGACTCGGCCGACGCATTGTTGGTACTGCAGCACAGCGTACAGCTTTTCACACTGCAGGAGCAACGGGCTTTGTCGGGGGAGGTTAGCGGCGACGGCCGCCTTGACGCCGCCGATGCATTGCTGATTTTACAGCGCTCGGTCGGTTTGTTGCAGTCGTTTTTAGAGGGATAGCAGGGAGAAAATATTCCTGTGTCATAACGCGATTTTTAAGCCTAAAAGAAAGGGAGCCTTTGCAGGGCAAAGGCGTGGTAATGACTATGACTTCGAGAGAATTGGTGAAAGAGACTCTAGAATTTCGCAATACATCCCATCGTGTTCCGCGTCAGCTCTGGGATTTACCTTGGGCGACCATCCATTATCCCCAGGAGATGAAACGACTGCGGGAGGACTTTACCTGGGACTTCGGCGGCCCGGCCACCTCTTTTTCGGCCTATCCGCCCACCTCCGGTTCCCCAGCCGAAGTGGGGGAGTATGTGGACGAATGGGGTTGTACCTTTCTCAACCTTTGCCAGGGTATCATCGGAGAGGTCAAGGAGCCGTTGGTGAAGCAGGAGGACTGGAGCGATGTGGACAAAGTGACCATTCCGGAGGG
>CABQCM010000337.1 GCA_902462665.1 uncultured Oscillospiraceae bacterium
CGCGGGGCTGCTTTTGGCGCAAATCTCGGGTCGGTTGGTCCATGCGGCCGGGCTGTGGGTCGCCGGACGACTGCTTGCCCTGCCGGTATCGGGGCCTGCGTCGGTCTGGACTGCGCTGGTAACCGGGGCTCCGGGTGTGGCGGTGCAATGGCTTGTGCTTCCGCTGCTGATTCATATTTTAAAGAAATCGGGGGTGCTGCGTTATGTCTGAAGCGCGATATCCTGCTCCTATTGACCGAGCGAAAGCGGCGCTTTGCGCCGGGGTAACCTGTGCGGTTGTGAAGGAAAAGCGGACGATGACCTCCGACCGGCGGGGCATCGCGCCGGTGGTGCTCTGGCTGGAGGAGGATCCCGACAGCCTGCGCGGGGCCTACGTGGCCGACCGGGTGGTGGGAAAAGCGGCGGCGCTGTTGTTTGCTTGCGCTGGGGTCGCCGGTGTGTATGCCGAGGTGATGAGCCAGCTTGCGGTCAGCACCCTTAAGCTGTACTCCATTCCCTATCGCGCCGGCCGGGTGGTGGATTACATAGAAAACCGGGACAAAACGGGACGCTGCCCGATGGAAACCCGGACTTTAACCATACGCTCGCCGCAGGAGGCTTTTGCAGTGTTTCGGGAACTGATTTTAAACGGCGAATCCAAGTAGACTTCCAGCGTCGAGCGCCAAAGAGGGTTTGCGTGCGAAAGCGCTTGCCTCGATTTTGAGGGGCTACCCTTAAAAAATATACGATACTCGAACGGTAAAACGCCGGGTTTATTTTAAATGAAGAAAGGTTGAGAATTCAATGCAATATCGTACGTTTGGCCGTGCTGGCGACCGTATTTCGGCATTGGGCTTCGGCTGCATGCGTTTTCCCACTGTGGAAAAGGAGGGCAAGACCGTCATTGACGAAGAACAGGCGATTTCCATGCTGCGCCATGCGATTGACCACGGTGTGAATTACGTCGATACCGCCTACCCGTATCACGACGGCCAAAGCGAGCCGCTGGTCGGTCGGGCGCTGCGCGACGGATATCGGGAAAAGGTGTTTTTGGCCACAAAATCGCCGGTCTGGGCATTGGAATCGGCCGAGGATTTCGACCGGATTTTGGCCGAGCAGCTCGAGCGTCTTGAGACCGATCACATTGATTATTATCTTTTGCACGCGCTGGATCGGAACACTTTTGAAAACAAGGTGCTGCGTTTTGATCTTATTGGCAAAATTCAGCAGGCCAAACGCGAGGGCCTGGTGCGTCGAATTGGATTTTCCTTTCACGATGAATATGAGGTGTTCGAGCGCATTGTGGACGCTTGCGGCGAATGGGATTTCTGTCAAATTCAGCTAAACTACATCGACACCGAGTATCAGGCCGGGTTGCGGGGGCTTCACTACGCTGCCGAACGCGGTCTGGGTGTGGTGATTATGGAGCCGCTGCTCGGCGGCCGTCTGGCCGACCCGCCAATCCAGGTGAAAAAGGCGCTGCCGAAAAGCCGCACGCCGGTGGAATGGGCTTTGGATTATCTATGGAACCTGCCCGAGACCGGGCCGGTGCTCAGCGGCATGAGCAGCATGCAGCAGATTGAGGACAATCTGATCTACGCCGACAAGGCGCAGCCCGGGATGCTGCGCCGCAGCGAGGTGGATATGCTGGGCGAGGCCCGTCGGATTTTCCGCACCATGGCGCTGGTGCCCTGCACCAAATGCGGCTATTGTATGCCCTGCCCGGCGGGCATCAATATCCCCAAGGTGTACGAGGCGTATAATATGACCGCCTGCAAACCGATGAAAGAAGCGCGCGCGGCATACGACGCGCTGGAGGTCAGGGCAGACGCCTGCGTTCGCTGCGGCAAGTGCGAGCGAGCCTGCCCGCAGCACATTGCCCCGGGGGAGTGCATGGCCGCCGCTGCCCGGGCGTTTGAAGCTTGAGCGGCGTACCGCCAATGGATTTTGAACGGATGGTTCCCAATTGCCTGGTCAATGAAAATATCCTTTTCAAAAGAGATGAGGATTGTAATTTCCACCGAATTGTGAGATAATAATTTTTATTCACTCTATAATGAAACGGAGAAGCGAGTATGCTCAATTCCAAACAACGCGCCCAACTGCGCGGCATGGCCAACCGGCTGGAGACCATTTTTCAGGTCGGCAAGGGGGGCGTGTCCGAGAATCTGATTAAACAAACCGACGAGGCTTTGACCGTGCGGGAGCTGATTAAGCTTCGCGCGCTGGAAACTTCGCCGGAAGGGGCCCGTGAGGCGGCCGAAAAGATTGCTGCCGCGGTGGGCGCCGATGTGGTGCAGGTGATTGGCTCGCGTTTTGTGCTCTATCGTCCCAATCCTGAGCAGCCGCAGATTGTGCTGGTACGGTGAGCGGGAATTTGCGGCGGTTGGCCCTGTTGGGCGGCAGCTTTGACCCCGTGCACAATGGCCATCTGGCTCTGGCCCGCGCTTTCGGCCAAAAAATAGGGGCCGATCGGGTGTTCCTCATGCCGGCCAAACAGCCGCCCCATAAGCCGGGAGTTCGTCTGGCCAACGAGGCGGATCGTCTGGCCATGTGTCGCCTGGCGGTGGAGGGGGATCCGTTGCTTCGGGTCAGCGATCTGGAGCTGCGGCTTCCCGCGCCCAGTTATACCGTGAACACGCTGCGCGCGCTGCGGGAGATGCAT
>CABQCM010000338.1 GCA_902462665.1 uncultured Oscillospiraceae bacterium
GCGGCGACGGCCCACCGCTTCCAGCAGCGTGGCGCCGTCTGGACCAGACGTTTCCCCACAGGGCAGGGCGGCTGCATCGACCTTATACCGCTGCATCAAACTTTCGGGGTACTGCCCGGCCAAAAGCGTCAGCAAACGCCCAGCCAGAAGCTCAACGTCCATGACCACATCCTTGACCGCGCCGGTAAAAGCCAGACGTTCCCCCACCAGGGGATCGTCAAACTTCGGCCAAAGCACCCCCGCGGTGTCCAGCAACTCGACCCCCTTGCCCGCGCTGACCCACTGATTCCCCCGCGTAACGCCGGGGCGGTCGGCCACCTTAGTGCGGCTGGAACCGGCCATGCGGTTGATAAACGAAGATTTCCCCGCGTTGGGGATCCCCACCACCATAATGCGAAGCGGCCGGCCGGCCATTCCCTTGGCGGCTAACTGCTCCAAACGGGGACGCAGCACCTCGCGCACCAAAGGCAAAAAAGATGACAGCCCTCGACCGGAACGGCAATCGACCGCCAAAGCCGGCGTGCCCTCGGACCGGTAAAAAGAAAGCCACGCTTTGGTGGTCGCGGGATCGGCGGCATCGGCCTTGTTCATTAAAATAATTCGGGGCTTTTGTACAACAATCCCCGCCAGCTCCGGGTTGCGGCTGCTGACAGGAATTCTCGCGTCAATAATCTCCGCGACGGCATCCACCAGCTTTAAGCTCTCGGTGATCAGCCGCCGCGTTTTGGCCATATGGCCGGGAAACCATTGAATACTGACCGGCTCATCCATGCCGTATCACCTCGAAGGAGGAAAGCGGCCAGACTCGCATTACAGCCTTACCGAGAATATAGCGAGAATCGACCATGCCTACGTCGGCGCTGCGGCTGTCTTTGGAAACCGGACGGTTGTCGCCCAGCACGAACACACGACCCTTAGGCACCTCCACAGGAAAGGAAATTCCATAGTATCCGCGCGGCTCGGTCACATTATATTTCTCGTCCAGATAAGGCTCGTCAATCGGCTCATTGTTGACGTAGACCACGCCCTCACGCAAATCCACCTCATCTCCCTCCAGCGCAATCACCCGCTTAATTAAAGGCTCCAGCGACTCGCCGTCGGCCTGATGCTGATTGGTTCTCGAAATAACCACAATATCCCCTCTCTCGGGGGTATAAAACAGGTTGGAAAGAATGACCTTGTCCTTATTCTGCAAGGTTTCCAGCATGGAGGTTCCCTCCACCCCCACCATACGGAAGGCAAAGGTAAAAATAAGCACGATACAAAAAATCGTGACCACCATGGCGTCCAGCCAGTCAACCATCTCGCTGACATAGCGGGGCAACCGTGCGCTACCGCCCGGTTTTTTCTCCTGATTCATCGTACGCACCTGATTTCTCCTAAAAGTTTTATATACAGAAAAAGGGACATTGCATGCCCCTTTTTCAGTGTGTTATCTGTGTTGCTCTTTGACCTTGGCGGCTTTACCCACGCGATCGCGTAGATAGTAAAGCTTGCTGCGGCGAACACGGCCCTTACGCACCGTCTCGACCTTAGCCACGTTGGGGGAATGCACCGGAAAGACACGCTCGACCCCAACACCGTAAGACACGCGGCGCACAGTGAAGGTCTCGGAAATGCCGCTGCCGCTGCGGGCAAGCACGGTCCCCTCAAATACCTGAATTCTCTCGCGTTCACCCTCGCGAATCTTTACATGCACCCGAACGGTGTCGCCGATGACGACCTCGGGAGCATCTTCGCGCAGCTGACCCGCGCTCAAAGCTTTGACTGCATCCATACAACATCCTCCTGTTATTTACAGGCATTCATGCCTTACGGCAGCGGACTGCCCAGTATCATGTCTGGCCCTTGGGGCCGGCACTTACCTCGCCGGGGAACCGGCGGAACGCTAAATGCTGTAATATAATATCACATACCCCGGCGCATTGCAAGTGTTTTTTATCAATTGCCGGCGGTAACCGATCAAACGAGCCTCGCCGTATCGTACGCGGTATCAAAAGCCTTTTTGCTTTAACGCTGCCACCATATCGACATAAGCGTCCAGCACATGAAAGCCCCGGTAATCCTCCCGCTTGAGGTCAATCATGTCGCCATGGGAAATCCCGCGATGACGGCTGGACTCAAAAACGCCCTGAAACTCTCCCCACCGCGCGGACGAAAGGCTGACAAGCCCATCGTTCTCCCCCTCCAGCGGACGGATGATATAATAGGTCAAAGCCAGCAATCCGTCGCTGAAGCCGCCCTTCATTTTGCTCATATAGCTTTGGTAATACACGCCAGGCACGTCAAGCACCTCTCGGTTGAATTGCTCGCTGTTTTGGGTGGTAAATTGGTGGGTGGCGGTATAAAAATCCGGATTGCGGTCGCCCAAACGGCGAAAGACGGCGTTGACAACACGCGCGATGAAACGGTAAAATCCCTCGGGAAGCCGGCAGGCCTTGTCGACAAAGCGGCAGCCCCGATGCGGGGTGTTGAGCGTCGTCAGAGAGGCAACATACTCCCCCATTCCCAGCCTGGAGATGGCGTAGCGAGCGTCCAGCCCCCCTTTGGAATGGGCGATGAGATTCACCTTTTGGCATCCGGTCTGGGCGATGACATCGAGAATTCGCTCTCGCAGCTGCCGCGCGTTGTCCTCGATGGT
>CABQCM010000339.1 GCA_902462665.1 uncultured Oscillospiraceae bacterium
GGTCTCCCTGTCGTCTTGATAAAATTCGTTTCGCCTATACCGCCCCCGCGGCCGCGCACAAAACCGACACGCAACCTTCGATTCCCAGTCTGCCGCTGTCCAGCGTCAGGTGATAGCCGCGCGCGTCGTCCCACCGCATACCGGTGTTGGAGGAATAATAGCTTGCTCGCCGTTTGTCCTGCCGGCGCAGGGCCCATTCGGCGCGCTCACGTTCTACACCATACTCGTGAACCGCTCGTTCGACGCGAAAATCAACTCCGGCGCGCACAAACACGCTGAGTAAATCCTTCCGTCGTTTGAGCACATACGAGGCACACCGACCGACAAACACAGCCGGCCCTTGATCGGCCAACTCCTGAATAATCTTCCATTCAGCAAGATACAAAGCGTCCTAGATCGACAGCATATTTCCCTGCGCGGACTGCTGGGAAATGCGATAAAACGAATACAACAGGCTGTTGGTGGCCGTTTCCTCCAGCTGCTCGAGGTACTCGGGCGAACGCCCTCCCCGCCGCGCCGCAATTTCCAAAATTTCGCGCCCATAGCAGGGAATTCCCAATGCTTCAGCCGTACGGCGGCCGATTTCCTGCCCGCCGCTTGCATATTCCCGCTCAATTGCAATGACGTTATATTTCATGTCCAAAGCTCCCCTTTCCAGAGCGTTTGTGTTTTGACGAAACAAACAGAGTACGATGTGCCGCTGACCGATAGCGTTATCCACCAGTCATATTGCCGTTTTTTAAAACCTTGCCGGTCGCAACAGCCGAGCAACCTTGCAACCTTTGGAACAAAATTTTTTACGCAAAGCATGGGGATGCGTCGGGAAGGCGCGCAATGCGACCAGACGGCGCATTGCAAAGCAACGTATCCGGCGCTGTAACGATGTCGCCAAAAAGGCGTCGCACTTTGATTGCTTCGTCTCCATTACAAGAATACCATGTGCAGTTCATTGGCGTAACAATGGCGCTGGCTGCGTCATTTTCGCCCCTCGAACATGCCGAAAAGGCCGCAAATCGGTCTACTGGCTATCAGTAGGCGTATTGTCCTTTGCCAACCGACGACGAGGTACGATCACCGAAATTGCGCCGGGAACAGCTTCCAGCGTAACGTGCCGCGCGCCCGGCTCGAATTCGCCGTCGAGCGCCCAAGACATACGAGGGTCCGCCGTGACTTTGACCCGACTAACTCGCTCAAGCGTAATGAGCGGGCTGTCAAAACGGCGCGTGAGCAGCGAGCGGGCACATTCAAGCAGCTCGCCGGGGGTATGCGCAGGGCGAATCAGCAGCAGCTCAAACTGACCGTCCCCGAGTTCCACCGCGCCGGACGGAAAGCGAAGTACCCCGCCCAGAGAGACCGCGTTGCTCAGCGAGCCATACAGGTAACTCCCCCGATAGATTCGATGGGGCGTCTCAATTTTCATGGGCCACCCGCGCAGACGGGGAAGGCTTTTCGCCCCCTCCCAAACATAGGCGGCATGGCCAAACATATTTTTGAGCGTCTGCGGGGTGCGGTAGGAAACCCGGGTAAAAGCACCAAAAGCCGCCACATAGGTAAAGGTACGCTCATTGAACCGCCCGATGTCCAACGCACGCACCTCGCCGTGCAAGATATCTCGCGCGGCCTGCTGCATGTGATGGGACAGCCCCAGGCTACGGGACATGTCGTTGGTCGTCCCAGCCGGGATATACCCCACCGGCGGACGCCGCCGCGACTGCATTACTCCCTGCGCTACCTCGTGAAAGGTGCCGTCCCCACCGATACACACCAGCCGGTCGGAGTGGCAAGACAGCTTGCAGGCCAGCCGCGTACCGTCCCCCGGCTGCCGGGTGACAAAGACGGCCACGATATCCCCCGCGGCCTCAAATAGCCGGGCAATGGACTCCACCTGCGCCATGGCCCGGCGCTGCCCGGCGCAGGGATTGACAATGAGCGCGGTCTTCATTATCATGACCACTCCTTTGCATAGAATTCACTCCAATCGTTTGACAAGAGAAAACTTCATTTACTGGTGGAAATCGTGCGCTGACAACGTTGCTTCCCGTGCCCGGGCAACAGCCGCCTGGCTGCCGTCCGGGCGAAGCAGCTCGTTCGGCAGCCCGCTTTTTATTCGATCTCAGCCGCCGGTTTTATGAGCGGGACTCAGGCTGACACATCCTCAAACTGACTGTTATACAGCTCGGCATAGAATCCGCCCTGGGCGAGCAATTCCTCATGATCGCCCTGCTCGACAATATCCCCGTCACGCATGACCAAAATCCGATCGGCATCCTTGATGGTCGAAAGCCGGTGGGCGATGACAAAGCTGGTGCGGCCCTTCATCAAATTGTTCATAGCCTTTTGAATGCGGCCCTCAGTACGGGTATCGACGCTAGAGGTCGCCTCATCCAGAATCAGGATGGGCTTGTTGGCCAAAATGGCCCGGGCAATGGTAAGCAGCTGTCGCTGCCCCTGCGACACATTGGAGGCGTCCTCGTTGAGCTCCATCTGGTAGCCGCCCGGCAGAGTCTGGATAAAGTGATGGGCATAGGCTGCCTTGGCCGCCTCGATGACCTCCTCGTCGGTAGCGTCGAGCTTGCCGTAGCGAATGTTTTCCATAATGGTGCCCTTAAACAGCCAGGTATCCTGCAGCAC
>CABQCM010000340.1 GCA_902462665.1 uncultured Oscillospiraceae bacterium
CCGTGAGGAAGGTCTTGGCGGCAGAAGGCAAGTCGCTTCGAGAAAAGAGGAAAGATCCGCAGCACTGGATATTCTGTTTTCAAGGTACTGTGAAGCCGGTCTTGATTGACCCCTTCACTTTACAACGGACATTTTTTGAGCGAATTAGCGGGTCTCTCAAAAAATTTTTTTGAATTTTTTTCTGATCGCATCCCGCGTGTCTTTGACAGTGGAAAACGAAAGGCCGTTCTGCTTGGCATACGACAGCATACTCATGTTGCCGCGCATACAATTCATGTACACATCAAGCTGCGGCTTAGTCAGGCTGCGGATAAATTCCTGTTCGAGCAAGCCGGTGATGATGTCTTCCTCCATCTTTTCCGGGGACTCCAGCCATGCGGATGCCTTTACATCATCTTCCGGCACAGCGTCCAGCGACAGCACAGTGGAAGGCTGCGTTTCCTCGCTGTCTTCGCTGTCAGATGCTCCCCCGGTATCGTAGGAGCGACGGAGCTTCTTCTCCTCATTGCGGAGTGCTTTCATGACCTCGCGGTCAACCTCCGTAGTCTCGCCGGTGGCCTTCACGCGCACCATGCACTTGCCATCCTCGGAAATCCAGAGGTCGTAATCGAACTCGATGGGTGTTTTGGGGATTCTTTTCATTGTCTTGTCCTTTCCGCTGGCTCGGAGCAGCGGATGGACAAGACTAAAAAAGAGCCGCATGACGGTGAGCTGATCTTCCCATACCGATAAAACAGAGCTTAGAAAACTCTGTTCATGCGGCATTAGGAAGACTCACCAATCAGCGGCTCCACAGCACAGCTATAAAATATTGAATTGTATTTGTTATCTCCTTACCTTCTGTGAAGGCGGAGGTATAACCGTCTCATGTTGATCACATCAAATACGGTTTCCCGGCCACAGGCTTTGCACTTGGCCTGTATGTGACCACGGGAATCCTCGAATACAGCGATAGCGTTATGCCCACAATATGGACATTTCACCATGCGCATCTTCTGGTTGACAATGGCGCATCGCGCCCTTCGGATTTTCTCCTGCATCTCCGGTGAAGGCTCTGAGACACGAATGCTTTTCTTCATGCCCACACCTCCAAAGGATCGTTGTACTCGCTGTATGGCCGTGTTTCCAAGTGGCCGAGCTGTCTCAGCCGGATGACTGCGGCTGTCTTGGAAACGCCGAACTGCTGGCAGATCATATCAAGGGCAACCTTATCCCAATAGGCATAAGTTCCATCATAGCTGACGAGTTTCCGGCCTCTGGCATAGTACGCAACGGCAAGATCAATTTCCCGCTGGGGCATCAGGATGGCCGCGCCTAAGACATTGGCTTGCCATTCATTCCAGTCCTCGCGGGTCTTTAGCTCCCGGAGCGAATAGGCTGTCCGGGCGGAGTATTTCCGCCGACAAGCTTCCCGGATTTTGTCTGTCTCCATCTGGAACAGGATTTGATGGGCGCACTCATGGGCGAGTGTAAACCGCCTTTTCCCGCAGAGCTTGCGAATCTGTGAAGGCTCGATAAAGTTCCTGTCCATCAGAACTTCGTTTCGGTGCAGCGGGATTTTGCGCTGAAAACCTCTGTCCTCCACGATGTACTCGGTATCGCTGTAAGCGGTCAGTCCGCAGATGCTTCCGTCCTCAGACAGATAAGCGAACGAAACATTCAGGCCGAGATATTCACGGGCAAACCGCGAGGCAATCGCCTCCCATCCGTATCGGGTCCGAAAAAGAACTCGTTGAAGTCCTTCGTGACCGCTGCTGCGATCTCTTCAATATCTCTGTGTGACAAAATCATCTCGCTCCCTCCTTCGCTTCTACAAACCATTTTGTTCCCTCCTGAAAGAGGTACGATTCCCTCCCACGGATCATCACAGTATAACGAATACCGCCGCCTCCAACTTTTTTAGAAGCTGCACGGCATTTGTACAGGATTTGGTCAATCTGAAAGATCAGGCCGTTTTCCCAACGGATAAACCGAGGATGACATACTCCTTCTTCGTCAACATCCAAGTTGACCGAGACATACGCCTTTCGGCAATGTGTGTTCGTCATAGCCTACCTCCATGTGCTCTAAAAGTTACGCAAAACCGGGCATAACCTCCGTATTCCTGTTGACATACACACTGTTCGTGTGGTATCATAATCACGAACGGGGCGTTCGCGTTGATTACAGCATAGCATGAACAGATATTTCATGTCAATGCCTTTTGCGAAATTTCTGTTCGTGTCCATAATTGTTTTAGAAAGAGGTGCCTTATGAGTTTCAAGGATAAGCTGAAAGAGAAAAGGTTGGAAGCGAACCTTACGCAAGTGCAGCTCGCCGAAAAAGTATCTGTGACACCGAGAACCATCCAGCACTATGAGCTTGGCACTCGCAAACCCACAAAGCTTGATATTGTGGAAAAGTTGGCGAAAGCGTTGAATACCACGCCAGAGTATCTGCTTGGGCAAAATGGGTTGCTGGTGGTAGCGGCTCATGAACAGGGCGGCTCCAAAGCAGCCAGAGATATTGACGAGCTTGTCAGTGAAGTGACCGGTATGTTTGCTGGTGGACGGCTCAGTGATGAAGCGCTCGATGGCGCGATGAAGGCGTTGAACGATGCTTACTGGATCGCCAAAGAGAAAAACAA
>CABQCM010000341.1 GCA_902462665.1 uncultured Oscillospiraceae bacterium
CGTTCTGAACCTTTAGCGGATTTTCTTTAACAACCGTGGGACAGAAAGGACAAAAAGGACAGAACCGGGCTGGTATCATCCTTACTGATTTGGTTCTGTTCCTTATATAAATACTGGATTTTTGACACTGGGTGCAGTATAATTTTAATAATGTCATTCTGGAGGGATTGCTGTGCCTCGTATCTCAACGAAAGAAAATAAAAACATAAACAATAGGAGCACGAAAATTAACACAGCACAATTCGTGCGTTTTCTGTTGTAACAAACGCACGCGTGTGTTATAATAATTGCATTGGAGGTGAGATTTGTGTCTAATATCGGTTTCAAAGAAAACCTTGTAAATGAATTTAAAAGCGACAGGACCTGTTTGCCTGACAGTGACATCATCGCCGCGGTGGTCGCCTTTGCAAACACCGACGGCGGCGACTTATATTTGGGCGTTGAAAATGATGGGGAAATTACTGGACTGCACAACAAGCATAAAGATATCACACAGCTTGCAGCGTTCATTGCCAACCGAACGGTTCCACCGGTTTCTGTTCGTATGGAAATTTTGGAATACGATTCGCCGGTGTTGAAAATTTCTGTTCCCAAGCGAACCAGTGTGGTAGCTTCCTCTGATGGCAAGATTCAGCGACGCCGGCTTAAGCCGAATGGCGAACCTGAAAATGTTCCCATGTATCCATACGAAATAACAGCCCGGCTTTCTTCTTTGAGCCTCCTCGATTATTCTGCACAGCCTGTTCCGGATGCTACCTATCAGGATCTTGATCCTGTGGAGCGCGAACGGTTACGGAACATCATTCGTTCCTATCGTGGAGAAGCGACCCTTCTGGAACTGAATGACGAGGAGTTGGACAAGGCATTACAGTTGGTCACAATTCAGGATGGAGCTATCGTTCCCACATTTTGCGGCATGCTGCTGATTGGTAGGAAAGAAGCCCTAAAGCGTCATATGCCAACGGCAGAAGCATCCATACAAGTTCTCGTAGGCACGGATATCAAAGTGAATGAGTCCTTCTATTTGCCCATTCTTGCGGCGTTTGAAAAAATATCGGATACTTTTTCTGCATGGAATCACAGCGAGGAAATGGAACAGGGGCTGTTCCGCATCACGATCCCCGACTATGATCCCAGAGCCTTCCGCGAAGCGTTGGTCAACGCATTCTGTCACAGAGACTATTCTGTCCTGGGCCGCGTTCTGGTTCAAATAACGGATGAAGGAATGACCATCAGCAATCCCGGCGGCTTTATCGATGGCATTCGAGCCGACAATTTACTGGATGCCGAACCTCATGGCAGGAACCCGGCATTGGCTGATGCAATGAAGCGTATTGGCTTGGCTGAGCGTACGGGAAGGGGAATCGACCGCATTTTTGAAGGGTCCCTGCTGTACGGCCGATTGCTTCCGGACTACTCAAATTCTACGCAATCCAGTGTGAAACTGTTTATTCCCAAAGGGCCAACTGATAAAGCATTTATTTGCATGGTTTCCGAAGAACAGCAGCGCCTTGGACGGTCGCTGCCGATCCATCTGCTGCTTGCACTGGATGCGGTAAAGCAATTACATCGCGCCTCGGTACAGGATGTCGCAGAAAGAATTCATACCGATGAGAGCCGGGTACGCGTTGCTCTTGAAACCCTCGTGGAGTCGGGATTGGTCGAACGCTTGGGGAATGGTCGCGGACGATACTATATCATGAGTTCGAGGTACTCTAAAAAAACGAACAATGCCGTCGAATATGTGCGAAATCGAGATATCGATGCGCTTCGGCATCAGGAACTGGTAATGCAACTAGCACAGACGAAGGGAGAAGTTACTCGTGCAAATGTGGTGGAACTCCTGCATGTGGCACCTTCTCAGGCATATCGGATCCTGCAAAAGTTAAAAGATGCCGGGCAACTGTCGCTGGAAGGAAAAGGCGCAGGAGCCAGGTATCGCACGACAAAATAGAAACAAACGCACGCGTGTGTTAAAAACGCACGCGTGCGTTTTTGTGCGTTTCTTTTGCGTATTTTCAAGAGACATCCCGGATATAATCTGCCGACAGAAAGCTTCCGGCACGGCAGAGAGAAGACTTCTGGGAGAGCATTCCACATTTTGTCCTTTCTGTCCCCATCGGCCCTGCGAATCAAAATGGGACCAATAAAATATGCACCACGCTTTCAAAGCATGGTACATGGTATCCACGAGCGGTATATTTGCCAGAAAAAGCACTTGCAAAAGCAAGTGCTTTTTGTTTTTTCATTGAAACTTGCCATTACGAGCAAATAAAGCGGCCGAGTTTCAGATGTAAAATGTTTGCGGCGCAGAAATGTTCTTGCCATTCTATACAGCGCCGCTCTTCATATCTAACGCAAACCCCGCTTCTTTCGAAGCGGGGCTGATTTTATTTTGCTTTGTTTTTCGCTGTTATCCTGAACGTAAGCTCAATCATCGTTATCATCAGAACGAAGAAAAAGATGAGATAGAATGGCATTATCTTAAAGCTTACAGCGTTGCCGAGCAGCCCGAACAGCGGGGGGATAAAGGTCGAGCCGACATAGGCGCTCGCCATCTGTATTCCGATTATAGCGCCGGAGTTCTCCGCCCCGAAGTTGTTCGGCGTGGAGTGAATGA
>CABQCM010000342.1 GCA_902462665.1 uncultured Oscillospiraceae bacterium
ATCCCCGCCGTCCCGGCGTGGGGCCATTACTCGGTATAATGTCTGCTTTGCAGACATTATACCACAGCATTCGAAAAATGCCAACCCAAAAGCCAATGTTTCACGTGAAACTTCACCTTTTGCCTTAAATCGCATAGAATAAAAGTAAGCGTCTCCTTTTCCCCCGGAGATCACCCGGCAAAATTTTTTCAGCGGCAGCCGGGCTACATAATCTTACAATACTGGGCTTTGCCGGCCGCCGGGCAAAGCCGGAAAGGCAGGAAAATTCCCATGATCAAAGGACTGCTCGTCCTTGCCGTTTTTTTGCTTTGCCTGTTTGGGCTGGCCAATCTCATCTGGTTTTTTCTGCTCTGGCTCTCGCGTTACCGGGGCGGCCGCAAGCCCACCCTGGTTACCCTGCTTCCCCGCCGGTGCGCAGAGGTGGAGCCGGTGCTGCGCAACGCCTTGTTTGAGGCCGAAAGCATCGGCTATCGACGATGCAGCGGCCTGATTGCCGTAGACGACCATTTGCCGGACGACTGCCGCGCCATTGCCGAAGCCTTTTGCAGCAGCCACGATGGAATCGTCCTGTGCAGCTCGGAGCAGCTCATGGAGCGTCTTTCGCTGCTGCAGGCCGATTGCTCCAGCCTGGAGCAACCGCCCAACGGCTGAATCGGCCAAAGCTATCCCCGCGGGCGAATCCCTTCCTCCAGTTCGCCCCATATTTGCCTGGGAGCGGTCCTCCATCCGCCGTTCCCGGGCGTTTTGTTTGGAAAGTCGTATGAAATACAGTGGCATGGGATGGCTCCGACGCTAGTTTTTCTCCTTCTCCCACACAGCAGACAAAAACAAAGGACGCGCCTTGCGGGCAAATCTCTGCTCGACCGGCGCATCCAGTTTCTTGAACCCCATGCTTGCTCCAAAGCCATGCCGGAAATGTCGTTTAAGCTCTTTTCGCGTAAACAACATAACGCTGGTAATTGCGTCCAAGCGGATTGCAGCTGATCAGCGTGACCATATCCTCGCCCGGGCGAATCTTCACCTCGTCAATCTCATCGGGAAGAATGATTTTGGTCTGCGCAACCTGGTATGTCAGCGTTTCCATAAAATTGGTAATGCAAATCTCGTCGCCAATTTCCAACTTGTGTATGTTGCGGAACATCAGTCCCCGCGTACTTCCGCGGTGGGCGGCAATCACGCAGTTGGTGTTTTCCCCGCCAATTGGAAGGCTGGTCTGAGAAAGATGCACCGCGCCCTTTTTCATATTTTCCTTGCTTGCGCCAAGGCAAATGGGCATACGCACGTCAATTTTGGGAATGGCAATATACCCGACGATATTCTCAGAAAAGCCGAATTTCGACAGATCAAAGCTCGGCTGTTCATAAGAAAACGGATCGACCAGCCCCGACTGCCCGGTGAGAAACAGATTTTCGTTGTATGTCTGCATCTCTGCATACAGCTTTTGCAGCATATCCGTATCGGAAGCGTTTTCCTCCACCGCCGACAAAAAGCCGGCAATACTGTCGTCCGCCTGCCGTTGAAACAGAATCTGGCTGATGTAAGGATAAGAAAAAAGCCCGATTCCACAGATCAGCATGACGCAGGCGAGAGCCGTAATTATTTTTTTCACTTTTTTCATATCTGCTTCGATCCTTTGCATTTCGTTTGGCCAGCCGTCCCCCGGTCGAAAAAATTATGTGAAACAGGATGTTCGGGCGCGCCTGCAGCTGCACGCAAAGCGCGCTCGTAAGGGACTCTTCGCCGTCAAAGACAATTTTCTGCGCCCGGCTGCCAAGGGGCTATGCTTCGGGCGGCGCCGGTTCGTCGGGCAATTCCTCTTCGCGTTTGCCCTTGCCACGACCGGAAACTACCATAACGACTCCTATTACCACAATCACCGCAAGCGCAACGGAGGCCTGAATGACAAGCTGCCTGCCCAGCGAGGGGCCGGATTTGCGCTGCTGTTCCTGCTCTTTTGCAAGCTCTTCCTCCACATAGGGAATGCGCACGCCGCGCACCAGCAGGCGGTGCGAATTGACGCCATAGGGCGTACAGGTGAGGAGGGTTACGTGGTCTTCTCCCTCAATGGGATTCAAAAGCTCGACCTCGTCCGGCTTAACCACGTTAATTGCGTCCACCTGATAGGCGAGCGTTCGCCCCAGAATATGAAGATAAAATTTGTCGCCTATCACAAGGCTGGTGAGACCGTCGAACATTTTCGCGTTAGGCAGTCCGGTATGGGCGGTCAAAACGGCGTGGGTTTTCTCGCCGCCGATGGGCAGAGCCGTTTGCCGCAGGTGGCCCGCGCCTTTTTCCAAAGTCTCGGAATCGGATCCGTGATAAATCGGCAGATTCACCGAGATTTTGGGGATCTCCACCGAACCCATCGCATCAAAGAGGCTGAGAACCTCCATATAATTTTGCGGCAGCGCAATCCCGCTTCCCTCCAAAAAGGGGTCGCGCACCGGCTCGCCGATCAAAGACTCGTTATACCGACACGCCTTTTCCCATTCCTCGTCAAGCGCTTGGGTCGGCACTTCCTGTACGGCCGAGTCGTATTCCGCAATCACCAGCGCGCGGTTTTGCTCGGCCAGCCAGCTCGAAAAGGCCGGGTACAAAAACAGCGCCGCCCCCGCCA
>CABQCM010000343.1 GCA_902462665.1 uncultured Oscillospiraceae bacterium
GAATCCGACACTGCCCAATCGGAAGCACAGGCGCCTGCGGAGGAAGGAACCCCGGTTTTGGAGACGGTAGAGCCTGTCGAAGCCGAAACCGCACCGGTTCAGACCGAGGCCGAACGCCTTTTGTTTGAGCCTGTCGAGGCCACTGCAGTAAATACCGCAGAGCAGCCCGCCATATCCAAAGCGCCAGGAACAGCGCCAACGCGCTTCCAGATTGACGCGGATTTGGAGGAGGAGCGCCCCTCCAAATTTTCCAACCTCAAATTTGGGGATGATTATGACATCGCGGATGACGAGGATTATTTGGAGAAAGAGCCGCGAGGCTTCTTTAAAAAGAGAAAAAAATAAAAATAAAATTTGCCTGGTTCTGAAACGAACTGGGAAAGACTATATTGGTATCAAAGCCGGCTGAATCAACCGGCTGGGCCATGTGGTTTCGAAATTGCTTCGAGTCTGCCGCAGTCTTCGTTTCGGCAGGCTCGTATTTTGTCAGGAGGAATGCGGTTTGTACGCCGTTTTCGCGCCGCTGCTGACGGCCGCTTTGTTGATACTCGCCGATCAGCTCACCAAGCTACTGGTCATGAACACTATGACGCTGGGGCAGTCGATCGTGCTCATCCCGGGCTTGTTTGAATTTCGTTATGTACACAATCCAGGCGCGGCCATGGGGCTGATGCAGAATATACCCCATTCCCGCGTAATTCTCATTGTACTGACCATCGCCGTTGTTATTGGGGTGATCTGGGCGATTGCGACTCGCCGCATCCATTCCAGATTGGCTCTGTGGGCGGTTACTCTGATTCTTGCCGGGGGAGTGGGCAATTTAATCGACCGCATTTTCCGTGGCGTCGTGGTGGATTTTATGCTCTTTCAGTTTTCCTGGTTCCCCTTTGTCTTTAATGTAGCCGACATTTTTGTGGTGGTCGGCGGGGGGCTGATTGTGTGGTATCTGGCACGGGAAATCGTGCGAGAAAAACGCGCTCAAACGGCAGAGGGCGGCGAGACTCATGAATGAGCTTCGCCTGGTGCTGGACGTTCCTTCGCCCACTCGGTTAGACCGCGCGGTGACCGGTCAGGTAGAGGAATTGTCGCGTTCTGCAGTGATGCGCCTGATTGAGGATGGCCGCGTGCTGCTTAACGGTCAGCCGGCGGCCAAAAGCGCGCTGGTTCGAACGGGGGATGAGGTGGTGTTATCCCTTCCTCCTGCCCAGCCGGACGAGGCTCAGCCAGAGGACATCCCTCTGGACATCGTTTATGAGGACACCGAGCTGCTGGTCGTCAATAAACCCAAGGGAATGGTCGTGCATCCGGCGGCGGGGAATCCCAGTGGCACGCTGGTCAATGCCCTGTTGTATCATTGTGGAGATAGCTTGTCGGGCATCGGCGGAGTAATCCGTCCCGGTATTGTCCATCGTATTGATAAAGATACCAGCGGATTGCTCATTGTGGCCAAAAACGATGCGTCTCACCGTGCGCTGGCCGAGCAGATTAAAGCACATTCTTTTGAGCGCACCTATGAGGCCGTTGCCTGCGGCCACTTTCGCTCCTTGGAAGGGACAGTGCGCGCCCCCATTGGCCGTCATCCGGTGAAGCGAAAGCAAATGGCGGTAGTCGAGCGGGGGGGGCGCGAGGCGACGACGCATTATACGGTGTTGGCCGAGTACCCCGGATTCACTCACCTTCGTCTGAGACTCGAAACCGGACGTACCCATCAAATCCGGGTTCATATGGCGTATTTGGGGCATCCCCTGGCAGGGGATAGCCTTTACGGCGGGCGCCGTCTGTCGGAACTGGAGGGGCAGTGTCTACACGCACGCACCATTGGCTTTGTGCACCCGGCAACGGGGGAGAATATGCGGTTTACCAGTGCGCTTCCTCCCTATTTTACCCGCGTTCTCGAGCATTTGGGCGGGGATTAAGCCGTCGACGGGCAGTGCGGCATCCGCTTTAAAAAAGGAATGAAGTGGATTAACATTTGACAAAATGCCAATTTTGAGATATCATATATCCGGCCTTAATATGAACGGGAGGTAGTTTATTTGGAACAGGCATTGAAAAAGCAAATGCAAATTACGGCGTGCAAGATTCGTCTTGGCGTGATTGAAGGGGTTTATTGCGGTAAATCAGGGCATCCGGGCGGTTCGCTGTCCATCTCCGACGTGCTGGCGTACCTCTATTTTAAGGAGATGAACATTGACCCCGCCAATCCCAAATGGCCGGAAAGAGACCGTTTGGTGCTCTCCAAGGGGCACACTGCCCCCGGGCTTTATTCGGCGCTGGCCAATCGCGGCTATTTCCCGGTTGACGATCTCAAAACGTTGCGCCATATCGATTCCTATCTGCAGGGGCATCCCGATATGAAGGGGACCCCCGGCGTTGACATGAGCTCTGGCTCGCTGGGGCAGGGGATTTCGGTAGCCACCGGCATGGCGCTCAGCGGCAAAATTTCCAATGACAGCTATCGTGTTTACGCCATCCTCGGCGACGGCGAATTGGAGGAAGGCCAGGTATGGGAGGCCGCTATGTTCGCGTCCCATAAGAAGCTGGACAACCTCTGCGGCATCGTCGATCTCAACGGCCTGCAGATCGACG
>CABQCM010000344.1 GCA_902462665.1 uncultured Oscillospiraceae bacterium
GGTCGCAGATGGCAGCCCGACCGCCAGCACTCGGCCACGGCCAACTTGAGCCTCAAAGCCCAGGATATCATCCGAACATACCAGCAAAGGCTTGATGCCGCTGCCCGAATAACAATCGGTAAAGCCGGTGCCCATGACAAAACTATCGACAAAGGAGGAGCCATAACCGCTTGACCCTTTCCACTCCATAAGATCCATATATTCATAATTGGATATGGTAACGTCCAAACCGAGCTGCTCAAACAGATGCGCCGTCGGCGTAGTATTCTGCTTCGCCCACCATTCGGTGGACACCTCGGTGCTGTATGCATCGCTCCCGCCGGTATACAGCAGCACGCCGCCATCCTTAACCCAGTCGGCGATGGCCCGGTTGGTTTCCTCGCTGATCGGCTTCATGATATCGTAAGAAACCACCAGCAGCTTGACGCCCTCAAGGTCGGCCTTGGTTTTCACACAGTCCAACGAGGTAATGGAGATGGGAAGCCCCTTCTCCAGCAGCGGCAGCGTCAGGCCATAGAAGCCCTGATTGGTGTTGTTGCAGGCCATATAGGCCCCGTTGTACTGCCAGCTCAAGGTGTCGGAAATCCCCACTGAAATCCCAGGGGTTCCAGCATAAAGGGTCGACGCCTTGCCCGCCATAAGGGGAAGCGTATTAAACACGCCCATTTGCAGCGTGCGGTATTCGGACGGAACGGAAGCGGTAAAGCTGCGGTTGAGCCATAAGGTTTCCTCATATCGGAAAACATCCTGCTGCAGCAGTTGAGCGACTAGGGTCTTTTTGTAGGTATCCTCATAATACTCCCAGGAGGCGTTGGCATAGTCGGCATAGGGGTCAGACAGGGTAAACAGCATCTGGTCGTCGTTTACCGTATCGACATAGGAGGCATAGCCGATGTAACCCGCCTCAAACCGGCGAGTGACATTCTGGCCGTTGTAGTTCATGGGAACGGCCACGGTATTGCTCCAGGTCTGGCCAATCAGCCCTTCCATCCCCTCGAGCGCACTGTAATGACTGACCCCGGCGATGATGCCGATGGCGTTGTAGCTGAGCACGCTGTGGGTAGCCACAACGATTTTCACCTCAGGGAACGCTTCCTTGGTGCGGCGGATCAGGGTGCTCAAAAACCGCTCCCAAAGATGCACTTTGAGCTTGCAGCTTTTGTACATGGCCTCCGCCGAAGAGTTCTGATCCTGCCATTCTTCGTTATAGTAGGCCTTCCATTCGTCCTTGAACGCCTGAGAATAGCCGCAGGAACGCCAGATTTCTGGTTCTTCCAGCGCAATCATGCGAATGGGATAATTCTCACAGTGGTGCTTGATAATTTCCCATTTGTAGTTGATAAAATTCTCAGTCGGAATGTTGTAGGGCACCCCGTCTGGCTCGATGCGCTCCCCGCTCGCCACACGCTGAAGCTCGTAGTCGTAATTCCCGCCGTACTGGTCTACGTACTCGCTCTGATTGACGGCGCGGTTGGCCGACAGCATCATGTCGATGGTGCGCCCCCGGCCATTTTCCGTCCAGGAACGAAGCAGCGAATCTGAGCCATGAACATTATCGGCGTAAACCATCACCGAATCGGAGTAAACGTCATAGCGCTCGTCATATCCACCGCCGTTTTGATAGGTGGTGACAATGCCTTCGTAGTCGTACGCCGCTTTCTCTTGGGCATACGCCTCCTTCCCCGTCCAGGGGTTGACGCCGGTGTTCTTTTCGCCGGGGAAACGATCAATGAGGCCAACCGAGTGCTGCAAAATGAGCAGCGCGTCGGCAGCGTCCACCGTGCCGTCTGCATTGACGTCGGCACACTGGAATTGTTCTTCCGACAGAGTAACCAGATTCACCGAATACTGCAACGCCAACAAAGCGTCAGCGGCGTCGATACGGTCATCCGCATTGACATAGCCCAAACCAGCAGACGCTGCGTTCGCCTTCACGGCGCACATCATCAAAAGCGTCGTAAACAGCGCGGGCATCAGCAGCATTGTAACAATCATCTGAAGGGTTCTGCACATAAGCTCTCTCCTGTTTTCACGGGGAAAGCAGCATCGCTCTCCCTCACATTTTCGCGGACGGTAACACACAAAAATTCTGTCTGTGCGGTCTCCCCTCCCTCGGTTTCCGACCGGCAGACATAGAATTCAGTCTCGTTACACTAATTGTATTATAGTGGCCGCCCGTTCAATCGCCAATATACAGATAATACAAAAAAGCGTGGGTTCGATTTATGCAACATGCTAACATCGAATCCTCGCTTTTCCATTTTCAAAAAGATTTAAGAGCCAGTCGACTGAAACCGGCGCACACCCCAGCGCCAAAGAAGATAACACGGAAAAAGAAACCATAGGGATAGTAGCGGCGACAGGGCGTACCAGAACGAATTGCTGCGGCCCAGCAAAAACAGCAAAGGATAATATTGGAATAATGCAAGCGGAATCACATAGGTTAAACATCGCAGCACCCCTTTGCCGTACACGGCGAAAGGATACCGGCCAAATTCCCGAGCGCCGTCGGTAAAAATATTCATAAACTCCACCCCCTCCAGGGGCTCGTGGGTGACGGAATCCAGCTTGTTGATGA
>CABQCM010000345.1 GCA_902462665.1 uncultured Oscillospiraceae bacterium
TTTATAGTGCGCAAGCAGCAAATCGTCATTGTTGTTCTGCGCCCAGTCCGCGGGCGCAGTGATTACCATATCCGCGCCGCATTCCCTGGCAAAACGGGCAAACGCAACCGTTTTTTGTGTCCACCAGCGCTGCGTCCCGGCAACCACCATTGCTCTGCCCCGGTTCTGACGTGTTACAACACGCGTGATTTCTTCGATCTCCGCGTCCGACAAGATGCTGAACAGGCTGTCGGCAAGAGTGATCAGCAGCGTGCTGGTTTTGTTTGCAACAAGGAATTCCACAAAGTCGGCCAAGCCCCTGTAATCCACCTCGCCATCCTGGGTAAATGGGATCGAAATAGAGGGCACAGGCCCTATCATTCGTTCCATGGCTTCTTTTCGGTCCATCACAAAAATCACACCTTTCTTCAATCTGACCGGCAAAGATGTCTGCCATATTCCGCTTTCAGTCTATAATGTGATCTTGCTTCCGTCAATCAGCCGTTTTGTTCATCTTTTTCAGGAATAAATCATGAAAAAACGCGAAACACCGTCCTCTTTCAACGAGAGCGGTGTTTCGTTTTGACATATTCCGTCAGCAACATGTACAGGATTTGTTTTGGTGCAGTTCTCTGAACTTTCCAGGCGTGACGCCAAAGCGCGCTTTGAATTTTCGGATAAAGCTGGAAACGTCCCCGTATCCGATCCGCGATACGATATCCGCAATATCCATATTTGTGGAGACCAGCAGCTCCTTCGCTTTTTCCAGCCGGATCGCGTTAAAATATTCCACTACGGGCTGTCCTGTCTCTTTGCGGAACTGCCTGCGCAGGTATTGAGACGTAATACCAAAATGTTCCGCCATCATTTCTGTGCTGAATTGGTAATTCCCGATATTTTTGTAAAGATATTCTATGTATTTGTTGGAAAGCCGAACTTGCTTTTCATCCAAATTCACTGTAATAAATTCCGAAATATGATTTCCCAAAAGCTGAATTGTTTCAATCAGCTCATCAATCGTAGAAAATTCAGCTATTGCGAACAAATCAAAATATCTGCTCTGCTCCACAGCCTCTGTCATATTCATTTTGTCTACAGTTTTAACAAAAAGGCTTACGATATCGTAGCAGATGCATTTAGCCTGGTGCAGCGTGTAATTTCCTTCCCGCACCAGCTTCATTATCTCTCCGAGGGAAGCAAAGATCTCATCAACTTCCCATCTCTCCAGATTTTGCTCAAGCCGTCTGAGTTCTTCATACGGATAGGCGCCGTTCTTCTCGCCATAGGCATCTACATCCGCTGCAGAAATTACAGTTTGATTACACATAATGAACCGGTAGTCCATTGCGGCGCGAGCCTGGAGGCTGGAGCGTCCAATTTTATCGATTTCCCGCGATACCGGCCCATAAGAGACCAGCAGATGTTGGTTTGCTGAATTACGAAGATTCTTTGCAAAACACTCCATATGCTTCTGCACCCATTCTCCCTCCGCAGAGGGAATGCAAAGAAGGCCATAGGAGTACCCCTCTTCAAGGCCTGAATGGAAACTTCCCTGCATGTCCGGTGGCAGGGCCTGTGACATAAGTTCCGAAAACTGCACTGGACTGACTTCTCCAAATGCCATGCTTTTCCCGGTATACACACAGCATACCAGAAAATACGGATATTCAAAAAACAGATCGATGCCGCGGCAAACATCATCAAATATCTCCCGGTTCCGGAAAACCCCCTGTATTGCATTGAGCGTAAAATATTCGCGCAGAGCCGGAATATTGTTCTGCAGGCTTTGACGCATTTCGCTGTTAGCACGATATGTGCGTTCAAATGCGGCCCGAATCGTGGCCAATTCATCCCCGTCTTCTTTTTCCAACGGTTCCGGCGCAGCATTGCGCAGAAGCTCCAGCAAGGATTCCACCGGTTGATAGCCTTTATGCATCGTAACAAAAATAAAAATGATATCGGTTATCAACGCCAACGCAATAATGCAAATAAAAACTATGGTGACATGCTTCACGTCGCGGAACACAAGCTCTTTATCGCCTAACCAGATATAGGTATACCCCCGACTGGACGTGGTTTTACTGCAAACATATTCTGTATCGCCATATACGATCTCCTCCAAATTTGCGGCATCAAAAAAAAGATTTCCCTCGTTACTGAAATATTCATAGTCCTTTGATCCGCTGGACAAGATCAGCTCACCGTGCCCGTCATAAATCAGCATTTTATCACTTGGTGCCGAGAAAGAGGCCTGTACCATTTTCTGCAGTGCGTCTGTACGCAGCAAAAAAATGCACACACCGTCCTCCCGCTGCGCCCATATGGAAAGCGGGACAATATATAGAATATGGTCCCATCTTTGCCGGCGGCCAAATTTATTTGCATTATATACCATCACTTCCTGCGCATTGACGATTGTATCATATAACTCATCAGATTTCAGGTAGCCTTCTAAAAAAGAACTGTCAGAGAGCATCCCGTGGGATGTGAGGAAATATTCTCCTTCTCCGTAATAGACAATGATATTGTCAAGAAACGTACTCAAGCCGGAGAAAGAAGTAAGCTGCGAAATCGCATTCAAAGGGTCT
>CABQCM010000346.1 GCA_902462665.1 uncultured Oscillospiraceae bacterium
GAGACAGCCGAGGTGGGGGATGATGTGACCATCTATCAAGGCGTTACCCTGGGGGGCACCGGTAAGGACACCGGTAAGCGCCATCCTACCATTGGCAATCATGTCATGATTGGCAGCGGGGCCAAGGTACTCGGCCCCTTTCGAGTGGGCGATTATGCCCGCATTGCCGCCGGTGCGGTGGTGCTCGATGAGATTCCCCCCGACGCTACCGCCGTGGGGGTGCCTGCGCGGGTTGTACGCCGGGGCAAATTCCGCTGCGAGGAGCTTGACCAGGTGCATATGCCCGACCCCGTATCGCAGAAACTCTGCGCCCTGGAGGGGAAGCTGGAACGGCTGGAACAGCAGCTTGCCGCTGTTTTGCCGCCCGATTCGAGCCGGGCGAAGGAGAATGCTGAGCCGCAGGCGGAAGACGCGCGGTAGCGCACAAAGCCCGCTTTTCATTCGGACGGTTATCAGGTCGGAAAATCCGGCCTGAGGCCGTCTGGCTAATATAGATTGGGATGATCCGCGTCCCCAGAGCACACGACAGGGGGGCGAAATCATGGCATCACAAGAAAGGAATGGTCAGACAAATGAAGATATTCAACACCCTGAGCCGCCAAAAGGAAGAATTGATTCCCATTGAGGAGGGCAAGCTGCGCATCTACGCCTGCGGGCCGACGGTCTACAATTACATACACATTGGCAACGCCCGTCCCCTGTGCGTCTTTGACGTGCTGCGCCGTTATCTGGAATGGCGAGGCTGGCAAGTCACCTTCGCACAGAATTTTACCGACATCGACGATAAACTGATTCGCCGTGCGCAGGAGGAAAACACCACCGTGCCCGAGCTGGCCGCGCGGTATATCGAGGAATTTTGGACGGACGCACGGGGACTGAATGTCCGTCAAGCAACCGTACATCCCAAAGCAACCGAGAATATCGATGAGATTCAGGCTCTTATTGCACAGCTGGTCGAGAAAGGATATGCTTATCCGGCGGGCGGGGACGTTTATTTCCGCGCCCATACCTTTGCGCAGTACGGCAAGCTGTCCCACCAGCCGTTGGAGGAGCTGGAGGCGGGTGCTCGGGTTGGAATCGGCGAGCAGAAGGAAAGCCCGGCTGACTTTGCGTTATGGAAGGCGGCGAAGGAGGGCGAGCCGTTCTGGGAATCTCCCTGGGGAAAAGGCCGGCCAGGCTGGCATATTGAGTGTTCGGCTATGGCCAGACGATATCTTGGGCAGACCATCGACATCCACTGCGGCGGGCAGGACTTAATTTTCCCCCATCATGAGAATGAAATTGCCCAGTCGGAGTGCGCCAACGGCTGCGAATTTGCGCATTATTGGATGCACAATGGGTATATTAATGTGGACAACCGGAAAATGTCCAAATCCCTGGGCAACTTCTTTACTGTGCGCGACGTTGCCGCCAAGGTAGGCTATGAGCCCATTCGCTATCTCATGATTTCGTCCCATTACCGCAGCCCCATCAATTACAGCGCTGATATCCTCGAACAGGGGGTGCGCGCCCTCGAGCGGCTGTATCACTGTCGGGACGGGGTGGAGTTTGCGGCCAAAAACGCTCCCGCCGAGTGGCAGGAGGGGGAACAGCAGACCTTGGAAACTATGAGCCGACGCCGCGAGCAATTCATTCGCGCCATGGAGGACGATCTCAACACCGCCGACGCTCTCGCCGCTGTGTTCGAGCTGGCAAGAGAAATTAACACGGCCGTTGCGGCGTCTCCCTCCAAGCCGCTGTGCGACGCGATGGAAAGCCTTTTCCAGGAGCTGTGCGACGTGCTGGGCCTGCTGTATGTGGACAAAAATGCTTCGCTTGACGATGAAATCGAGGCCATGATCGCCGCGCGGTCGGCTGCCCGTAAAAACCGAGATTTTGCCGAGGCGGACCGTATCCGCGACGAACTCAAGGCCCGCGGCATCGTATTGGAGGATACCGCGCAGGGGGTCAAGTGGCACAGAGAATAGGAAGAATCATTGACCGTGCGGCTTGACGAGTTTCTCAAAGAGGCCATCGGGGCTGAGGGTCGGCTGGGGATCGGCATGCTTTTCCGGGGGGATGCGGGGCGTTGTGTCCGCATTCCAATTTAGACGATTTCGCGTGCTCCTTTCGGGCGCGTTGTTCGAGGGAAAACGGAAAGGCGGAAGTGAAATGAAAGTATACACCATAACTTTGCGGCCCTATTTGGAAACTCTACTGACGTCCGACGGCCTGATTTCCGGCCGGGTCAACCGTGTGCGCTGCATCCACTCGCGTGCCATGGGGGGCGGCGTGCTGGTGGGGCGTATGCTGCGCAGGCTGCGGGTGGAAACGAGTGCTTTCGGTCTGCTGGGCCGGGAGAATGCGGGAGAGTATCTGCATCTACTGGGAGACAAAGCGGGGGAATGCCGCTTTTTGCAAACCGACGGGAGGACAGACGAGCGAACCCTTCTGCGCGCGGGCGGGGCCCGTCTGTGGCTGGAGCAGCCAGGCACGGATTTGAAACGAAAAAATTTTGATGTGCTTGCTCTTGCCCTGCTGCACCGTTTGGAACCAGGCGATTGGGTGGTGCTGTGCGGCTTTACT
>CABQCM010000347.1 GCA_902462665.1 uncultured Oscillospiraceae bacterium
CCCCACCTTTATAGTCGTTTTACGCCGCCGAGTTGAGGATAAGCTGAAGCAGGGAAGAAAGCCCCCAGTCAAGCAGCCAAATAAAAGCGCCGACGATCACGCACATGACCAGCACGACAATGGTATTGCGCAGCACCGTCTTGCCAGTGGGCCAAACAATTTTTTTAATTTCGCCCTTGTAATCCCGGAAGAAGCGGGCAATACGCTTGGGAATGCTGATTTTAGAACCCTTTGACTCGAGAACCTCAATGCGGTCATTGACCAAAATCTGGCCTACGCCGGACAGCGTCGCGCCGAAAGAGAACACACAGCTGAGTACGGCGAACAGGCTCATGGAAATGCTTTCAATGGTCAACAGAGTGTTCAGATTGCCGACGTCCACATAAGTCGCGCCTTTGCCCAGCACCAGAACCAGCATGAGAATGCCGCCGAGCAGGGAAAGCACCGGAGCCGCATTAAAGCACTTTTTGAACTTGAAGCCCAGCGCGGCGATCAAGGTGGTCAGCGCCGCCCAGATAAGCCCAATCATAAACCAACCGGACTTATACAAGTTAGCAACCGCACCCGCCTCCAACGCAGGAACCCGCGAGGTTACATCCGCGCCAAAGGACATCTCTGCGCCCGAAGCGCCGAGTACAACATCGGAGCCCGAGAAGCGAATCTCGGCAAAGGTGAAGAAAAACATCAGCAGAGAAGCGGCGGCCAGCAAAACGGTCAAGACCCGAAGACAATTTCTCGCGATTTTCATTTCGACACCCCTTACTTGGTTTCTCTGTGAAGAGTGTGCTTGCGGCAGAAGCGGCAGTATTTGTTCATTTCCAGACGGTCGGGGTCGTTTTTCTTGTTTTTGACCGTGTCGTAGTTACGCTGCTTGCACTCCGTACATGCCAATGTGATTTTGACTCTCATGATGGCACCTCCTGGTTTACCGGAATTTAGTATCCTCCCTCGACAACAAGGCCCTGCGCCACTGCAAGCAAATACGGGCGCAAAAAAAAAGACCTGTGAAGAGGTATCAATAATATACCATACATTCTTCACAAGGTCAAGCATTTTTTACCGATTTCCGAACAATTCACTGGATTTAATTTGAAATCAGAGACTGATAATACCGTTTCATCGCAGCGGCATCCTCAGCCTGCGTCCCAGCCGATTCGCAAATAATCACCGGCGAGCAGTCCAGCCGCGCCGTCCATTCCAGCATGGGCTCAAAATCCGGGCCATAGGTCTGGTCTTCAAACGTCAGGTGCATTTTCTCCCCGCCGTCCGTATAAGCGATTTTGGAGAAATGCGCATGAAATTCCTTGAGCCGGGACTCTCCCAGCCGGTTTCGGATGGCGTCGAATACCGCGCCGAACGCCTCCATGCTATTTAATCCACCGTGGGTGCGGGCGTTCAGATGCCCAAAATCAATACACGGAAGCATCCGCTCATCCAATTCACAGAGGGTCAGCACCTCATCAAGATTGCCCAGTTGATTAATTTTGCCCATCGTCTCGGGACAAACGCGAACGGCCGATAACCCCTCGCTGTCCAGACAATCCAAAGCGCGTTTTAAGGTTTCCCCCGCCAGTGCGGTGGCCTTTTCACGCGGCAGCCCGCCCAAACCGCCGGGATGCACTACAATACGCTGCCCGCCCATGGCGTGCACTGCGCGCGCACTCTCGCAAATATAACGAATGGAATTGTCCCGTTTTGCCTCTTCTTTGGAAGCCAGACTAATATAATAAGGTGCGTGAACCGAAAGAATCATCCCCCGCTCGGCTGCAAGAACCCCGAGCTGACGCGCCTTCTCCTCACCAATGTTGACTCCCCTGCCGCACTGGTACTCGAATGCGTCCAGTCCCATCTTCTGAATATATTCCGGCACATCCAGGCTTCCTTTGTATCCCATGGCTGCAAAGCTCTCGGAATTCCCGGCCGGACCAAACAATGCTCCCATACGCTGCTCCTTTTCATTCAGCGGCCAATCCGCTGTATTACATAGCGTCCTCTCTCCCGACAGGCGGGCCGATGCGCTTGGTTATATACCATAAAAAGGGACGTTCCAGCCCACGCTTGATGCGGAAAGCACGCCCTGCTTCCCTCTGCCAGGGAGTCACCAGCACGGTCTTCACTCCTGCCGCCTTTCCTGCCAGCAAATCGGTAAAGACCTGATCCCCCACCAGCGCAAGGCCGGCAGGAGAAATCCCCAGTCGTCTGCCGGCACGCAAAAGCCCCCCTGGCAACGGCTTACAGCACATTCCCTCACAGGGCAGACCCAGTTTCTCGGCAAAAGGAAGAATGCGCTCCTCCTTCGCATTGGACGCCAGCATCAAGGCAAAGCCTGCTTTACGCATACGCTCCAGCCACGCTGCCACGCCATCGGCCAAAACGCCGCTTTTGTGGGTGGTAAGGGTATTGTCCGCGTCGAGCAAAAGCCCCCGAACCCCCAACGCGCGAAGCTCTCCCACACCCAGGTCGGTAATATGCTGTTTACGGATATCCGGGCACAAAAAGGGCATCGCTGGCCTCCAACGAAGCATTGGCAGAAACGCTTCTTAAAAATAATTGTTTTTAT
>CABQCM010000348.1 GCA_902462665.1 uncultured Oscillospiraceae bacterium
AAAATTGCCGGAATTGATGACGGCCGTCTCGCCGGAGACAACCAGCGCCGAATCGGTGTTAGAGCATACCGTGCCCTTTCCCGCTGTGAAACAAAGCAGCTCGATGCCCTCGTGCCAGTGGGGATAAACCCTTTCGTTTTCTGAAAAATGATCGTAGTGAAAAATAAAGGGAAATTCAGAATCGTTGTGAACGTGCGGCTCGTAAATGTAATGCATAGGTCAATCGCTCCTTAATCGGCAGTGATCGATGGTTCAGCGAAAAGCAAAGAAAAACTCTGCAAGTATATATTAACACAATGGGGCAAAAAAACAATATTGTGTTAATCGAAAACAATGTTCTTGCTTGTCGCGCGGGATGCCTGCGGATATACTGCAAGTAGATAATCCTTATGCCAACCGGTGAGCGGTACGGCAACACGAGAGAAAGGATGGATGGTTAAAATGAAGAAGCGGGCACTATCCCTTATGATGGCGGTTTCTCTTTGTTTTTCACTGCTTTGCTCGGTCAGCGTTACCGTTCGGGCCGAGGAAGAACTGCAAAACATTGCGCCTACCGGCACGGCTTACTCCTTGGCCAACTTCGGAGGGTATTCTCCCGATCTGGCCAACGACACCAGCCGAAGCTCCATGTGGATTGGCGATGGGGCGCTGCCCAATTATGTGGGCGTTGCCTTCAGTGAAAAAAAGCAGGTAAGGTCCCTCAAGGTCGTTTTTGAGGAAAGATCGGATACAAGCCAGCTTGTCCAATTCACCGCGTCCTACAAAAATGCCGATGGGGAGTTTGTCGATTTCTGGAACGGGCAGAATTACAACCCCGACAATTCCGAAAACGCCTACATCGCGGCCTTTTCCGCCGACACGCCCATCGAGACCGCCGACATACGCATCACCATCACCCGTTGCGACAGCTCCATGTTTCCGGCCGTGTGCGAGATAGAGATCTACGCCGAAGCCGCCGCCCCGCAGCCAAAGGAAAACATCGCTCTGGGCAAAACGGTCACATCCACCAGCGGCTCTCCCTTAGCCGTGACCGACGGCGACAAAAACACCTTTTGGGATGGCGGGGAGGCACCCGCCAGTCTGGTGATCGACCTGGAGCAGTACTACGATATCGACGGCATGACCCTTTATCCCTATTTTGAAGGGGTTCGGTCTTATCATTATACGGTCAGCGCCAGTCTTGACGGAGCCATCTATACCAAGGTGGCCGAAAAGAACAATGACAAGCCATCCACCGCGCGGGGCGACAGCTACGACTTTGACCCGGTCGTGCAGGCGCGGTATATTATGGTGGAGATGACCTACAACTCGGTCAACCCTGCCGTACACATGAATGAAGTTGAGGTATTTGGAACAATGAACACCACCATCAAACCGCCTGAACAGCCCGATCATGATTCGGAAGATCCCCTGAATGTCGCTTTCGGCAAGCCCACCCACAGCAACATCAACAACAACATATCGGGGCGGGTCACGGATGGTGTGAGCACCGGCGTCTGGACAGCCGCGTGGACGGCGGATTATTACCCCTCTTTTGTGGACATTGACCTTGGGGAGGACTACACCCTTTCCGACGCAGTCATCTATTTCCCCTATGTTGAGGGCAAATATTATTACTATGTCGTCTATGGCAGCCGCGACGGGGTGAGCTTCGACGAGCTTTATGCCAAGCGGAACAAAACCCCCGTGACCCAGCAGGGCGACACGGTCGACCTTGGCGGCAGCCAATATCGCATCCTGCGGGTGTATTTTCTCTATTCCTCCAATGCGGGAGCGGCCATGATCTCGGAGGTGAGGGTGCACGGTGCGCCCACTGGGCAAAACACGCAGGCGCTCCGGCAGGGCGACTTTGCCCAGATATCGGGGATCGAGGCATACAGCCAGACCGAATACGCTGCGCCCATCACCACGGCCGAGACCATCGAAAACCTTTACGGCATTGTGGAGCGCACGGTGGGTGCGGATTATCGCTCGTGGTTTGATTTTGAGCTAGCTGAAAGCTCCTCGGGCAAGGATTATTTTGAGCTTAGCGACCGCGGCGGCAAAATCCTCATCCGCGGCAACACCGGCGTGGCCATCGCCAGCGGGCTGAACTATTATTATCAAAACTTCTGCAATGTGGAAATTTCTGAGCAGGCGAGGCAGACCCAAATGCCCGAAAAGCTGGTCGCCGTGGGGGAGACCGTCACCAGGGAAACCACCCTCAAAACGCGCTACGCCTTCAATTACTGCACGGTCGATTACACCTTCGCCTTTTATTCCGCCGAGGATTATCAGCGTGAGATGGACTGGTGCGCCCTGTCGGGCGTCAATCTCGTGCTTGATCTGGCCGGGCTGGAAGCGGTGTGGGTCAAGTTCCTGATGAATTTCGGCTACAGCTTCGATGAAGCCAAGGATTGGCTGACCGGCCCGGGCTATTATGCGTGGCAATTCATGAGCAACATGGAGCGTTACGGCGGCGCGATCTCCGACCAGTGGCTCATCAAGCGGGTCGAGCTGGCCCGCAACCAGATGCGCTGGAACACCTCGATGGGCATTCAAAATGTGCTGCAAGGCTATT
>CABQCM010000349.1 GCA_902462665.1 uncultured Oscillospiraceae bacterium
GTTCGCCATTCTGCTCATAGAGGATAACCAAACTTCCTCTCGGCGGCCAGTAAGCAATATCGCCCACCGCATAGCCATCCGAACGCAGGCTATCTGTCGGCAATGCATTGGCGCCATAGCGATAGCACATCTCTCTGCCGTAAAGGTCGCTCATAGAAAGGGTCATCGGCATCTGCTCGATCAATGCCCTTGTTGTGGAATTATCTTCCAAATCAGCAAACAGTTCTGTATCGCCAACGGTAATTTTGATCCGCACTTCTTCTGCTCCTTCCTGTGTATTGGCAGTAGACTCTGCCGGGATTTCGGCTTCCGCTGAGCTGGATTCCGGCGTACTGTTTTCTGGGCTGTCCGCATTGGTGGTTTCTTTTAGAGCAATCGTCACATCAATTTGCCCCTCCAAAGCGTCCAGCATTTCCTGCGGGCTGGTGATATGCCCAAGTTTTACAAGGTCGCCTGTGTTTGCAGAGTTTTCCTCGCCGCTTACAAAAATTACAAAATTGCTCGCAGGCGTCCAAAAGACCAAATCGCCGTTCTGATAGCCGGAAGTCACATCGCTTTCGGAGTATTCAATGTCGAGGCTACCGCCGCAGAAATCGTTGTCCGAATCGTTCAGAGATACCGTCAGGGGAAGCTGGGAGATTAGACTTTGGGCTGGAACAGAATCATTGAGAACCCCTTCCAGCACGGTATCGCCGATTGTCAGGGTGACCAGAGCTTGTTCCTCATTGGTTCCAACGGGTTCACTGCTTGCCTCCACATCGGGTGCGGATGCTTCCTCAGGCGGGATTTCTTCCTCGCTCGCTGAAGACATCTCTGCTTGGCTTGCACCATCACTTGATGCCGAAGGCGGTTCGGAAGGATTGGATGGCTGACTTGTTCCGCATGCCGTCATAGTGAATACCAGTGACACAATCATCAGAAGTGCGAATAACTTTTTCATATTTTTCTCTCCCTTATTTCATTTCAATATCGGCAAGCCACTGTGCAATTTCTTCGCTCAGGTCTTGCCGTCCAGTGCTGAGTGTAACGCCGTCCAAAACGGTTGCGCCGCCTGCAAAGGAGGCGATATTTTCCACACTTTCCTCGACGCCTGCGCCCATACTTGTGCAGAATGGAATGACGGTCTTGCCGGAAAAATCGTATTCTTCAAGGAAGGTGCGGATTGCCATAGGTTCGATGTACCACCAAATCGGGTATCCGATATAAACAGTGTCGTATTCGTCCATATTCTCTACATGGGTGGAAAGTTCCGGGCGGGCGTCCGAGCGCATTTCCTCCTCTGCAATGGCCGACGCTTCTCGATGGCTGACAGGATAGGTCTGCACAGTTTTAATCGCAAACAGGTCGCCGCCTACCTGCTTTTGAATTTCCAGTGCCGCCGATTCTGTGCTGCCGATTGATGGTGTGGCGTGAGCCGAAGCGTCGGCTCCCTCCGGTACAATATCAATCAGTGAAAAATAGGCGATAAGGATTTTGCCGCCGGCTTCTTCGCTGCTCGTAGGTGTTTGTTCGGTTGGCTGCATAGCGGTTTCCTCCTGTGGGGCGTTTTCTTGTTCAGAGGACGCAGAAGCTTCTTCAAGGTCTTTGGATTCTTCGGAGCTTTCATGTTCCGGCATGCTTTGTGCGTTTTGCGATACGGTGTCAGAAACGGCTGGTTCTTCCGATGCGCTTCGTTGCTGGCCACACGCAGCAAAGGAAAAGAGCATAATCAGCGATAGGCAAATTGCAATTCGTTTTTTCATCTTGGTTCACTCCTTTGTACCTTTTGGGGTAATTTTGATAAACAGTAAGTTCCGGCCGCAAACAAAACCAAAATGCAGAGATAATCCACGAAAAAGAACAGGGCCGGTTCTTCATAATCGAAAAAGGCATATTCCATCAGCAAGAACATTCGGTCTGCAAGCTGCCTTGTGATCAATGCGCAGATACCGTAAGCGGATAGTAGGGCAACGGAGATTCTTCCGGCCATACCGAGCCATTTGCTTTTGAGCTTGACTTTCTTTTTGAACATTCCGGCGAGCATTCCAAAGTGCAGGCCGATATGCGCCGACATTAACAGGTAGCCCCAAGAGGTCGAAATCATATGTAATCTGCGCCCGAACATTCCGGCTCTCAAATTCAAAAAGCCGAACACTTCACGGGAGAGCATGACGCCGCTTACCATCATTCCGGCCATTGCTGCAAACAAAAGTACATTGATGGACGTCATCAGAATTCTAACAGCTGAATATTTGCCCTTGAACAGCGTTTTGTACCAGTTGAGATTCCATATATGGTGCAGAATAAAAAGAGCAAAAAGGATGGTACCCAGCCATTCGTGCAGCGTATTTCCCGTGATGTGGTATGCCATTTGCAGAACAAAAAACAGGAGCATCCCCGCATCCACCGAGATTTTCAGTATTTGTTTTGGCCTCATTTCGCTCCTCCTTCCCACTTAATATTCGATATCCAGGGCAGAAAGCCATTGAAGCAGCTCGTCCTTCGACTCTTTGACTTCCGGGCGGTATGCACCGAATTCTTCTAAAACAGTACAATCATCGG
>CABQCM010000350.1 GCA_902462665.1 uncultured Oscillospiraceae bacterium
CGAGGCCATCGGTTCGGCCGGCACCGGCCTAATTCCGGCCATCGCCACCATGAAGTCGGAGAACGGCCTGGCGGTCAACCTTTATATCCCCGGTACGGTTTCCGCTTTGACCCCGCAGCAAAAGCGAGTTGCTTTGAAAACCGAGACGGGGTATCCAGTGGACGGCAACATCCAAATCACGCTGTCGCTGAGTGCCAACGAAACCTTTGACGTATTGCTGCGCATCCCGGCATGGAGCCAGCAGACCGCTGTGAAGGTAGGCAGTGAGGAAATCGAGGCTGTCCCAGGCGAATATCTTGTGATTCGCCGCGAATGGAAGAACGGCGACACGATTACCCTTTCCCTGGATATGCGCACTAGAGTGATTCGCCCGGTCGAGGGTAGCAAAAACGAAAACTCCCGTTACCACGTCGCGCTCGAGCGCGGTCCGTTGGTGCTCGCTCGCGACGCTCGTCTGGACAACCACACAGTTATTGAGATGGCCGATGTGGCGGCTGTCAACGGCTATACCGAAGCCATCCCCTCTTCGACCGCCGGCTTTGACCATCTGGTTGAAATGGAGGTTCCCCTGCGCATGGGCGCCGAGCCGATCCATGTAGTGGATTACATGTCAGCCGGCACTACGGGGAATTCCAACTCCATGCTGACCGTCTGGATTCCCTATTCCGACTATTGGACTCAGGACTTT
Organism: uncultured Oscillospiraceae bacterium; assembly: GCA_902462665.1. Taxonomy (GTDB): domain Bacteria; phylum Bacillota; class Clostridia; order Oscillospirales; family Acutalibacteraceae; genus CABQCM01. The sequence goes on from CABQCM010000350.1 coordinate 689, forward strand.
GAGGACGGGGCGGTCGCCATTTATTGCGCCGGCACCGAACGTCTGGCCGGATTCAATGAGGAAGGCGTTCTCAAAAAATCCGAGATTTACGATAACGTCAGCAGCTACGACGATTACGCCATGCAGTTTATCAAAATTTCGGAGTTTTATTACGCGATAAAATCCCTCAAAACCGGGCTATACGCCACGGTAGAATCCGACGGACAAATTTACGAGAAGCCGCTCAACCAGTCGGACAAACAGCTTTGGCGTGTAGAACGCGTGGATATGGCTTCCTATCGAATCATTAACAAAGCGACGGGCAGCCTTTTGTCCGAAGCAGGAAACGAGGGTACTGATCCTGACCGCATCCATATGTATCCCGACTGCAACGTTCCAGCACAGTTCTGGTCTTTTATGGGCATCGATTACACTCTGCCGAGCGAAGTTGATTTGACGCAGCCGGTTGTAACCTTCTCGTCCGGAGCCAATCGGTTGTTTCAAGCCAACGACCAAGGTATTCTTGTTACCGGCGAGACGCGCGATAAAGCCGAGCCCCTCTCCTCTTATGCCCTGCAATTCACCGAGGTTGAGGACGGCTTCTATCGCATCCAGCACCTTGAGAGCGGCATGATGCTGACTGCACGCGCCTCCAGCGAGGCTGCTTTGGCGGTCGAGGACGGTAGCGACGCTCAGCTTTGGAAGGTATCCATATCGGGGGATCGCTGCAAACTGCAGAACAAGCAAAGCGGCGCATTTTTGACTGATTCTGGTAAGTCCGGCCAATCGCTGTCGCTATCGGATGAGACAGCTGCGGCAGACCAGGAATGGGTACTGGAAAACGTCGTCTACTTCCCTCAAAAAACACTGGATTTGACCAAACCGTTCTGCTTCTACAACGTTGAAAGCAATCGTTTGGCTTCGATCAAGGACGGCGTTTTGCAGCAGGGCGCATTGATGGAGAACACCGAAAATCTCAGCAACTATCTGTTCCAATTAGAGGAAGCTGAGGGCGGCTATCGCATCCAGAGTCTTGCCACTGAAAAATATCTTACAGCCGAAGCAAAGGCGAACACCGTGTCCATTACCGCAGAGGAACGCATGGACACCCCCCTTCAGATTTGGAGCTTGATTCAACTGGAGGAAAATCGGTATAAAATTTCTCTGGCTGAGACGGCGGGAGACGTTATCTTCTTGATTTCCGAGGATTCCGGCAGCAAACGCATTCAGGTCTACAACGACTGCAACGTTGGGCCTCAATTCTGGATACTGGAAAACGGCGTTTTCACCGAGCTGGAGCCCGAGCAGCCGGACGACCCGGTGGAGCCGTCGGTTGATTTCTCCAAACCGGTTACGATGACCCTCAAGAGCGACGGCTTGGCCTGTACCGTTATGAACGGCAAGATGTATCACGACGTCGCGCTGTCCGAGCTGTCCGGCACGGACGATTACCAATGGCAGTTCGAAGCAGGCGCTTACGGCTATCTCATCCGACACATTGCCACCGGGCAATATCTCGCTGTGACAGCGGATGACGCGCACGAAGTCATTCTTCGCGACAAGGATGAGGAAGCCGACCAGTGGTGGAAGCTGACGGAAATGGAGCCGGGCGTTTATAAAATCCAGAGCGCCTTCTATCCTTTCCTGCTTTCCGACAAGGCCGACGGTATTTTCCATTACTATCCCGATGCTAATGTGGATGCTCAATTATTTTTGATTGGCAACATCGAGCCGGCTGTCTAAAACAACAATTGGCAGCTGCACCGCCACAAAAAGCGCGGTATATAGAATTTTTCTTTTGATATCCTCTCACCCCTCCTTTTGCCCGCTCACGCATTCGCGTGGGCGGGCGGATTTATGGGAGGCA
>CABQCM010000351.1 GCA_902462665.1 uncultured Oscillospiraceae bacterium
GCCGGACGGTGCGTTGGCTGCGGGCGATGCAGCGAGGTATGTCCCCGGGGGCTCGTGCCCGCTCTGATTGCCCGCGCACAAAAAAGTGGAAACATCCGTGCTTTCAAGGGATTGGAGGCCAGCCGCTGCATCGGCTGTGGGTGCTGTTCTTTTGTCTGTCCCATGGGCTGCGATACTGCCCAGGCGGTACGTGCCGCCGCCCTCTTGACACAAAAATAGTCGCTTCCCGTCTGCGGTTCAGTGGTATCGGCAGCATGAACCAACCGAGCGCGGCGGGGATTTCCATATCAACCGAGGGGAAAAAACACCGTGTAGGATAGAACAACGGTGCGAGAATACACGATGGGGGCGGTTCCCCCCATCGGCGGCTGTGACCGGTAATCGCTGGAAAGGCTGGAAGAAACGATGAATGGTGTGCACTGCGCTCCCTTTATCCGACAAGGAAAGGGGGCCAATTCTCTGATGATGGACATGATGCTGTGTGTCGCCGCACTGCTAGTGTGCGCCGCCGTGCTGTATGGCGTTCGGGTTATGGTGCTTTGGCTGGCCGGTATGCTGGCTGCCGTTGTCTGCGAGGCCATGTTCAACCGCCTGACCCGCTCCCCTTATACGGTGGGCGATTGGTCGGCGGCTGTGACCGGCAGCCTCATCGCCCTGCTCTGCCCTGCTTGCGCCCCTTATTTTTTGCCCATGCTGGGCAGCGCCTTTGCTGTGCTAATTATGAAAATGCCCTGCGGCGGGCTTGGGCGCTATCCTGTAAATCCTACAGCGGCCGCCTGGTGCCTCATGGCTGCGTGCTGGCCGACCGCAATGTTTACCTATCCATCGGTCTTTCCGCGCCGTGCGCTTTCCCTGGCGTCAGCGCCGTCCTTTCGAGGTGGGATTTCCTCCGCGCGTCTGCTCCAGGAAGGCGCGTTAGCCGGCCGCGGGCCGGTTGATATCCTGCTGGGCAAGCTGAGCGGACCAATGGGCTCCACCATGGTCGTTGTTATTGCCGCCTGCGCCTGTTACCTGGTTTATCGTCGCACCGCCTCCTATCGGATTATGAGCGGTTTTTTCCTTTCCGCTGCCGTGCTGGCCGCTCTATTTCCTCGTAGCGGCTTGGACGCGGCAAATTCGGTGCTTTTCGAGCTTTGTTCCGGGTCGATGCTGTTTTGCGCGGTCTTTGTCGCTACCGAGCCGGTCTCCTCCCCGTTTTACCCGGCTTCACAGTGGATTTACGGGATGCTATGCGGTGCGATTACCATGCTGCTGCGCCATGTTACCTCGCTGGAGCAAGCCGCGCCCTGCGCCATTGTGCTTTGCTGTTTGATTTCTCCGCTGCTGGATCTTCTTTTTTTGCACGCCTGGCGATTCAAAAAATACGGGAAAGTCCTCCCTAGCGACGCATTGCGTTTGGAATGACCGGCGTTTTTTTGTTCATACTAATATCATACCCTATGAAAAGGAAGGAACAAGGTATGGATAAAATTCAACGCAGCCGCCCCCCAAAGGCCAAAAGCTTTCTTAGTCTTCATCCTGTGCTCAAGGGATTTTCGCTGGGTATTCTGGCGATGCTTTTGATTGCACTGGGATATTTCGCCGCCGGCTTCATTCATCTGCTGGCAACCTAAAAACCATATTTGGAAGGTGATTTCCATGTTAACCCCCATCCCCTGCCTACCGCGCGAGGAAAGTCTGCTGCGCATTCAAAAGCTGCGGCAAGTGCTCGAGCAGCATGACGTCGACGCTATGCTGCTGGGCGCCAACGTCAATCTATTTTACTTGACCGGCATGATTTACGACGGCTATTTCTACCTTCCGCGGCAGGGCGACTGCTTGGCTTTGACCCGACGGCCGAAGGAATTGAATCTGCCGGGCATAGAAGACGTTTCGATCGGCAAGCCGGAGCAAATTCCGGCCCTGCTTGCCGAACGCGGCGCGGCTTCTCCCACCAAGCTGTTGCTGGATGAGGACGATATCAGCGGCGGCGAGTATCTGCGGCTAAGCCGTCTGTTTCCCCATGCGCAGCTCGTACACCGCCTGGCCGCCCCCCGGCTGGCTCGCATGGTCAAAACGCCGTATGAAATCGAACAGCTACATATTTCCGCATGGCACCAGCAAAGGATGTACGAGTCGATTCCTTCCCTGTACGAGACCGGCATGACCGACCTGGAGCTCACCGCCCGTATGGAATATCAGGCCCGCCGGGACGGACATTTGGGGATTTTTCGCACCTTTGGTTTTCGCATGGAGGTACACATGGGCTCGGTTCTGGCCGGGGATAATGCAGCCGTGGTCAGTCCCTACGATTTTGCGCTCGGAGGAAAAGGCCTGCATCCCTCTCTCCCCATGAGCCAGTGCGGCGACATTCTGCGCCCTGGCACGACGGTGATGGTGGATATCAACGGCAACCACACCGGATATCAGAGCGATTGTTCCCGCACCTTTTCGATCGGCCTGGTACCGCAGGAGGCGCATCGGGAGCATCGGTTATCCATGGACATTCAGCAGGCGTGCGTGGAGGCTTCTCGTAAAAA
>CABQCM010000352.1 GCA_902462665.1 uncultured Oscillospiraceae bacterium
CCGCCGATTTCATAGCCGCGGCGGCGAAGCTCAGCCGCCATGCCGCGTACGAGGGCGGCCGAGGTACCGACCTCTCCCTCTACCGGCTCGAGAACATCCAATTCCACCCGATCCAGAGGATATCCCTGCGACTGCACGCAAATGACCGCTTTCTCTGTGCGGACGGCTGCCGCAACGGCGTCGAGATTGACGGCCGCCGCAACCGCGCAGCCATGCTGATGATCGGTGTGGTTCCCAATAATTTCGCTGCGCCCCGGCGCGCTGAACAACCGGATTTCCCGCTGATGCCCAAAGGTTTGGTAAAAGCTATCCAGTAGGCTGCGATACCGCTGTCTTTGCGCGGGGGCCTCCTGCCCATACAGCGCCGCAAGCGACTGTTCATACGATTCGATTTTCATAGCGGCAATCTTTCCTTTCCACATTCCATGCTGGAGCTGCCCGACCGAAGTTTTGCCTCGGTCAGCCCTCCGGCCGCAAGTCACCGGGCGCTTGGTCTTCCCGCCCAGCTTCGGCACAAGCACCTTCCTGCTGGTCGGCAGGGCGCTGTTTCCGGCTTTTTTTTCGCTTTTTGTGGTTTTCGCCACATTCGCTGCCCAAAGCATAATTTTTATCAATATGGATCACACAGCAGTATCCCGAATCAATCGCGCTCATCCCCTGGCGCACGCGCTCCAAGCACTGTTCATCCGACAAGGCAAAGCCGGGCGGCAGCACCAGGTCAAAAATCAGGTTGGTGTGGGTATCCCCTTCCACCATACGGAAGTCGTGGATGGAAAGGCAGGGATCAATGGACAGCACAGTGTCCATCACCTCGGCGTGGGCACGGTCGAGCGTGTCATTGTCAGTCACAATGGGATCCATGTGCACCACCATTTCCAGCCCCAGTTTTCCTTCCGCATCCCGCTCGCAGCGGTCAATGATGTCGTGGCTGGTTTGGATATCCACGCCGGCGGGAACCTCGGCATGCACCGAAACGAAACGGCGGCCCGGCCCGTAATCGTGCACCACGAGGTCATGGATACCTACAATGCCGTCGTAGGACATCACATGCTCGCTGATTGCCTGAATCAGCTCGGGCGCGGGCGGCTGGCCGAGCAGCGGGTTCAAGGTATCGCGCACCACTCCAACGCCCGAATACAGAATGAAACAGGCCACTAGAAGCCCCATATAGGGGTCCAAATTAATTGGAAAGAAATAAGAGATTATAAAGGCCAACAGCACCGCCGAGGTCGAAGCCATATCGCTGAAGGAATCCATGGCCGAGGCCCGCAGCGAAGCCGACTGAATGATTTGCCCCAGTTTGCGATAAAAAAAGTACATCCACAGCTTCACAAGAATGGACGCCCCCAGAACGACGGCCGTAAGGACATGAAAGGTCACCGCTTCGGGATGCAGAATCTTATCAATGGAACCCCGCGCCAGCTCGATACCGACGTAAAGAATCGCAATGGCTACAACAAAGCCGGTTATGTATTCCACCCGCCCGTGGCCGAAGGGATGCTCCCGGTCGGCCGGCTTGGCGGACATTTTAAAACCGATCATGGTAATGAGAGAAGACCCCAGATCGGATAAATTGTTAAACGCGTCGGCCAAAATGGAAACCGAGCCGGAAAACACCCCCGCCAACAGCTTCATCAAAAACAGCAGCAGATTGCAGGCCATGCCGGTTACCGACCCTAGCAGCCCATACCGACTCCTTCCCTGGACACTGGCGGTGTCCTCCCGCTTTCGGATAAACAGCCGTATCAGCAGGCTGGTCACCTCATGTCACCCTCTTTTTATCGAGCCGCCCTGCGGCGGTCTTTATTTTTTACAGCCCTTGGCCCCGAAGGAACCGGTAGACAGGATGTTCGTATCGTAGGTAAACATCAGATTTTGACGCCGTCGGGCGCGGCGCAGGGCCAGGCCGACCAGGCGGTCGAGCAACTCGCGATAGGGAACCCCCGTCGCCTCCCACAGATAAAAGGCCAGCGAACCCGGGATGGTGTTGATTTCATTGACGTAAACTCGGTCGCCGTCGCCGGCGTCGAGCAGGTAATCAATGCGCGCCACGCCGGCGCAGCCCAGCGCCTCAAATACCCGCAGGGACAACGAACGGATTTCCTCCGACTTTTCCGGGCTCAAATCAGCCGGGAGCTTGCGCTTGAGCGAGGACATGCCCTTGGAGCCTTTGGAAGAGGCGCCCGACATATATTTATCGGTATAAGAAAGAATCTCATCCTCCATAAACGGTTCCTCGCACACCGACGCTTCCGCCCCGTCCCGATCACCGAGCACCGAGCAGTTGATCTCCCGCAGCTGGCCAATGGCCTGCTCGCACAGCAGGGTTTCGGCAAAGGAGGCGGCCAGCGACAGCGCCTCGTCCAACTCCTCAGGCGAGCCGACCCTGGAAATGCCCACGCTCGAGCCCAGATTGGCCGGTTTGACGATCAGGGGATAACCCACCTCCCGCTCGAGGCGCTCGCGCAACGCATCGGGATTCTCTGCCCATTGGCGGGACGAAAAACTCACACAG
>CABQCM010000353.1 GCA_902462665.1 uncultured Oscillospiraceae bacterium
CGTCGGATGCGGTACACCGGGTTCGTCAGGCGCTGAGCGACTATGGAGTACAGCGGCTCAATGCCTTGATTTTGACCCATCCGCACGAGGATCACATCGGCGGCGCAGCCGCCTTGCTAGAGCAGTATCCGGTGGATGCGGTCTATCTTTCCTCAGGCAGTCCTGACGGGGAGACCGATCGAGAATGCTTCGACGCTTTGCTGGATGCCGCACGCTTGAGTGGGATTGAGCCGGTGCGTCTGTCCGATTCCACCGAACTTTCCATAGAGGAGCTGACGCTATCCGTTTACACTTCCCCTTTGGAAACAGGGGACGAAAACGATACCGGGTTGGTGGTGCGCGCGACGTTGCCGCAGCTGTCAGCTCTCATTACCGGCGACGCTGGAACCGATGCGGAGTTCGCGCTCATGCAGCGGGGCGACCGGTTGGACAGCGATATTCTCAAGATAGGGCATCATGGTAGCAAGACTTCGACCAGTCCGGCTTTTTTGCGCCGGGTCAACCCCCAAGTCGCTGTAATTTCCGTGGGGAGAAATTCCTACGGCCATCCCAGCCCAACCGTCACAGCCCGACTGTCGGAGGCGGGAATTGCATACTACCGCACGGATATCAACGGCGTTTTGTTTTTTGACAGCGCCGAGTCCTTGCGGGCTTCTACTGCGGCTTCGTCCGCGGCCTGATAGGAACAGTCCCAATTTGACTTAGAAGCGGGATGATATCCAAATGAACTGCTTGATTGAAAATATCGATCGACTCCATACAACCGAGATGGGTGTAGAACGTATCAAAAGGAATCTGCAGATTGAAACCAACGATATCGTTGCATGGTGCAGAGTACGGATTTTGGATAAAGACGCAAAAATTGAAAGGCACGGGAAGAATTGGTATGTAACGGTAGACGGTTGCAAAATCACTGTGAACGCGCATAGCTATACAATTATTACAGCACACAGCGTGAAATAATTATTACACATGGAAAAATAGGATGGAAGGTACTAAAAACACAAAAGCGAACTGGGAGTATTAAAAAGGAGAGAATGCTCATGCAGCCCTCGTTGACGATAATGCCAGAACCACAGCTTCGATTTGAGCCGATGGCCGAACCAGAAGCAAAAGTGACTGCCGTTGTGGTGGCTGCTGGCAGCGCGACCCGTATGGGACGGGACAAGCAAATGATTCCTCTGCTCGGCGTACCGGTGCTCATCCGCTCGCTGCACGCTTTCGATTTGTGCCCTGCTATCCGGCACATCGTGGTGGTGGCAAAGGAATCGGCCTTGTCTGCTGTGAATGATTTGTGCCGACGGTATGAAATTGCCAAGCTGGCCGGCATCGTAGCGGGAGGCAACACCCGACAGGAATCGGTTCTGCGTGGAATCGAGGCCTGCCCAGAGGAAACCGAGTATTACGCCATTCACGACGGTGCGCGCCCGCTTGTTACCCAGTCCTGCATTCGCGAGGCCATCCGGGGAGCCGTGCGTTATGGCGCGGCGGCGGCCGGTATGCGGGTCAAGGATACCATCAAGCGCATCGGCGCGCAGGGAAAAGTACTCAAAACTCCCGAACGGGAAGGACTGGTGGCAGTACAGACTCCGCAGGTGTTTCGGCGAGAAATTTATCGAGAGGCAGTGCGCCGGTCAGCCGGTCAAAACTGGCAGGTGACCGACGACTGCGCTCTGTGCGAGCGGGCGGGCTTTGAGGTGTATATCACCGAGGGATGCTACAGCAATATCAAAATCACCACAGTGGAGGATATCGCCATGGCCGAGGCTCTGCTTCGGCAGGGGGAGTCTTTTGATTCTCAGCCGCAATGACCAATGAGAGAATTTGCCTTAAGGAGTGAACGACTTGGATTTTCGTATCGGGCACGGTTATGACGTTCATCGACTGACCGAGGGGAGAAGGCTGATTCTGGGCGGGGTGGAGATTCCCTATTCCAAAGGTTTACTGGGGCATTCGGACGCGGATGTGCTGCTTCACGCCATTGCTGACGCCTTGCTGGGCGCTGCCGCCCTGGGGGACATCGGGTTGCTGTTTCCAGATACGGATCCCGCTTATCGAGGGGCCGATAGTCGGGAGCTGCTGCGTGAAGTTGTGAGAAGGGTCAGCGCGGCCGGCTACCGTGTCGGCAACGTGGACGCCACCATTCTGGCGCAGGCTCCCAAGCTGCGCCCGTTCATCGACGCAATGCGCGAGCAGATTGGTCTTGTTTTAGAAATGGAACCCAATCGAGTCGGTCTGAAAGCAACCACAGAGGAGGGGTTGGGATTTACCGGCGCAGGGGAGGGAATCGCCGCTCATGCGGTTGTTTTGCTCCGTTCAGCAGACTGAGCCGAGACAATATTTCCGTGCAAAACGGCCTATGCGTTTTCTTTAGCGTGGGTCAACCAAGGTTAGCAAATCATTCACCTTGCGCATACACTGATAACGTGAGGTGAAGCATATGAACAAGCAACTGATTATGGTCAGCTCCATCACCTACGCGATCAAGGGCCGCGATCTCCTCCGT
>CABQCM010000354.1 GCA_902462665.1 uncultured Oscillospiraceae bacterium
GTTGACATTTGCGACGATGCGGAGGCGATGGTATGAATAAGCAGCTGCGTATCCTTGGCAAGCGGGGCCGAATCACCATCCCCTATGCGATCCGGCAGCGGGTAGGCTTTGCATATAACGATGTGCTGTCCTTCACCGAACAGGACGACCGCACGGTTGTGGTCCGGCGGGAAAGGCTCTGCGACAGCTGCGCCGGTCAGGAAGCTGCAGACACAATGGAGCTGGAGGGCTTCCTCGACGCCCTGTCCAAATTTATTGTAATAGCGAGGGAACCCAATGCCTTGTAAAAATGTGAAAGAGTGTAGCTGTCCAAAGCAGACTTGCCCCAATCACGGGAAATGCTGTGCGTGTGTAATTAAGCACCGCACGACCGATAGCCTGCCGTTTTGCCTATTTCCTGACAATGGTGGAGACAAGTCAAATCGGAACCATTATGTAGTTTTGAAAAAACGGTTTTCAAAAGTGTGATAGTTCGAGTCGCTTCTCAAAATTACCAAGGCTATTTTTATGCTTGACGAGTCCGAGACTCGAACCTGCGAGGTTCAGAGCCCTGGGCGACGGCTAGAAAAATGCCCGGAAGCCGTATAGGCATACGGTTCCCGGGCGCTTTCTTTATCTGTGGAGTTGGTCAGCTTTCGGCGATGCTGTTTGAGCAGTCGTCAACCAAAAGACTCAAAAGTCGTTTCCGTAGTTAATGAGTCTATTTGCAAAATCCATCAACATGGCTTTCCGTTTCAGTATAAATTCTCCGTAATCCAGTTCAAAAGTGTCCGAGGGACAAATTGCAGATTTAAGAACATCCGGTATAGAATCGGGATTGAGAAACTGTTTATACTCTGATGGACAACGGTCTTTTATTTTCTGGTTATCTGCATTATTTAAAAAACAAAAATTTGCCAGCTGATAAATATCCTTACGTTCCAGTGAAAGTTTCTGCAGGTATTTATCCGGAAAAATATGATGAAATTCTTTTGAACTAGCAATTTTCAACGTTTGCGATAAGTCGACACTGGCTCCTGAAATAAAGGATTTGGGGTTGTTATTGGCCAACATTGCAATAAAAGTCCGTGATCACCAGGCCAACTGTAAAAATATGTAGGCCAACTATAAAAATATTCCTTGACAAGGCGGCGGAAAAACAGTATCATTTGAATAGATTTCGTTCTTACCAATCAAATATAGGCAAATCTAGCGAAAGCTGGAGACGCAAAGCTTAAGAATCTAAAGCGGGAAACCCTGCCATGATCGTCTGGCTGCATTATTTGAAAAATAATGCAGCCATTTTTTTGACCCTTGATAGATTCCGACAGGAGGTTTGGCTCTATGAAAAAAACGTTTTGGGGTTACGATGTGCGGGAGGCTGACGAGGTTATCGACTCGCTGCGCAGTCAAAACAGCATTCTCAGTTCCAAGCTAACCAAGCTGAATATGGAACTGGCGGCAAAATCCGAGATGGAGACGCCGGCCCCGGCGGCGGCCGTTCCCGAGGACATGCGCCGAGAGCTGGAGGAACTGCGGGCGGCCAACGCGGAGCTGACCGCGCGGGCGGCCAGACTACAGGAAGAAGCGCAGAAGCTGCACGGCAAAATCGGCGCATTGGAGCGGGAAAAGGAATCCGCGCCTTACGGCATCAACGTGGGGCCGATTTACGCCCGGGCCTATGAAAACGTGGAGAAAATCCGCGCGGAGCTCATTGAGGAGATGCAGGAGCGGATTCAGGAATACGCCGCGGTCCTTACCGAGGCGGACGGGCATCTGCGCGCCTCTTTAGAGCAGATGGCGGTCGTTAAAGAGGAAACGACCCGCCAACTGGTGGAATCCTATGAGGCGATGCTGGAGAATCTGGAGGACTTTGCCGGACAGGGGCAGCAGATGGCCGGCGCGCTCCCGGAGGTGTCCGCTATCTGCGAGGATCTGACCGAGAAAATGAACGCGCTTTTCACGGCTACATTGCAGGAAGAACGGGAGCAAATCCCGGAGGAATTCCGCCCGGCGGAAGAGCCGGAGGAGGAGCCGGAAGAGAACGCGGCGCTGCCGCCGCTTCTCCTAAATGCGCTGCGCTCTTTCAGGGAGGAGCGGCGTGAAAAGGAGCCGGCCGCGCCGGAGGAGCGCGCGGACACGCCGGTGGTTCCGGCGTCAACGGCTGTTAAAAAGCCTACCGCGCCGCTCATCGCCCCTCTCGTGGTGGATACCCGCGTAAAAGCGCGGGATGTGTTTGGCAAAGCCGATTGATGAAGAGGCGGACAGGTAGGAAAAGACAGCTCGGCAGGGGGGGAACGGAGGATGGACAGCCGCTCAAAATCCGTGAACATATGGACGCGCGGCGTCCGCTGGCTGGTTCTGGCGTCCGCCGCCGCGCTGGGGGCTCTGCTTCTCTGGAGCGGTCTGAGCCGGCCGGTTGCCGATCTGTCCAGCGGTGGTCACATGCTGGCCGACTGGGACTATACATGGGCGGAGCAGGCGGATTCCGCGACGAGCGGCAGGGAGACCCTCTCGGC
>CABQCM010000355.1 GCA_902462665.1 uncultured Oscillospiraceae bacterium
CGGGCGTGGTGAATGCTTATATTAATCGGCCGACGCATCAGGCTCCAGTGCGCTGTCCGCCGGGGCGGCGGGGAAATCAATGCCCTCTTCCTTCGGTGCTTCCGCATCCGGCAAAGAGGATTGCAGTGTCTTACTCGAAGCTGTAATAGGTTACAGCAACATACGGTATATCGTCATGGACGAAGTATCCATAAAATTTGCAAGGGTCTTCCGGACTTTTATCGTATAGAAGAGTGTATCCCGTGCCGTCCAAAGCGATTCGATGCAGCTTGACCTCACCCAATTCTTCTCCTGCCCGGAAATAGATGTGATCGCCTGCAATTTCCCATGATTTAAATTCATGCTGTACACAGAGCGCCTGATTTTCGCTTCCGTCAAGGCGAAGGCGGCAGAGAGTGTAATACAGATTTTGTCCTTCCTTGGTCGCTTTGACATAATAAATCCAACCGTCTTTAATTACAAAGTCCTCCGAAAAACCGTCCTGACGGGCCAGGGTTTGGTAACCAGTACCATCAAACCGCATCCGGCCAATCTCTCTCCCTCGGAATCCATTTACTTTATCGTTGTAATATTTACCGATGTACAAATAGTCCTGATCGATGAACAAGACGGTCAGGTTATCGCATTCGGGTTCATACAGCAGCGCGGTCGGATTGCCCCCATCCAGATCGCAGCGCAGAATCTTTTTCTCATAACCGAAATCACTGTGATCCACTTCAAAGAAAATTCCAGCTTCACAAACTTGATAGCTCCCATAGCTGCCGATGTCAATCACCTTTTGATTTCCAGTGCCGTCGGTGCAAACGCGGTAGATCGTCTTGCCGCGGGTATAGTAGATCCAATCACCAAAAAACTCGGCGGTTTCCATGCCTGCTGTGCCGGCGTATTCCATATAATTGCTTCCGTCCGGCCGCATGCGGTGAATGGCGCTGACATAAATATATCTCATGGGACAGCTTATCTCTATCACCGGGGTATCGGTAAAATAAATCCATCCGTCCTCAAAAGCAAAGGGATAACAATTTTGAGGCAGATCAATCCGTTGCTTTTGCGAACCGTCCGGCAACATACGGTAAATATTGCCGGCAGTTTCGTCCGAGACTTGATAATACAGCCAGCCGTCCTCAAAAAATTGATATTTATTGGACTCTTGGAGCGCCACGACTTGTGCGCTGGTGGGCAGGGGCTTTGCAGGTTCCTCCGAGACTGCCGTTGTATCCGAAACTACCGCCTCGTCTGCCGGCAAGGGCGGCATCTCCGGCTCGGTCTCCGTTTTAGTCTTCGGCATCGGAGTTCTTGGCTGAGAAGGCTTCGGTTTCTCAGAGACAACCGAAATTTCCAAAGGAATGGATTCCGGCACAGAGGTTTCCGATATTGGCTCAGAAGAAACAACAAGGGATGAAATATTACGGTCCCCGTCAGATGACCTATCCGCTGTGGACGGGATAGTTTCACAGCCCGAGGCAACAATCAACGCCGCACAGAGCAGAGAAACTATGATTGTAGATTTCCAGAATGAAAGCAGTTTCATCGTTTTTCAAACTCCTTTTTTAATCGCTTTTCCAAATATTATGGTAAGGAATGGAGGAGTGTTATCTGCTTTCATTATATCGTCATGGCGCGTTTGTGTCAATTTACAGTTTTGTAACCATTTTCCATATTACGAATATGCGAGAGTGCAGATGCCGCGTTAATCGGCCGACGCATCAGGCTCCAGTGCGCTGTCCGCCGGCTGGGCGGCGGGGGAATCAATGCCCTCTTCCTTCGGTGCTTCCGCATCCGACAAAGAGGTTTTTTCCTTCCCCCCGCGCACATAGAGCAGGGAGCACATGAGGGTGGTAAAGGGGATGGCAAACAGCATGCCGGTGCTGCCGATGAAGGCCTGCAAAATCTCAATCACAATCATTTCGCGGTTGAGCAAAAAGAGCAGGGAACGATTGTACCCGCACAGCAGCAGCACAGCGGGCAGCGAGCTGCCGATATAAGCGAGAATCAGGGTATTGGACATGGTGCCGAGCATGTCCCGCCCGATGGTGAAGCCGGAGCGAATCAGCTCCCGCCGGGTGATGTGCGGCACCTTGCGGCGCACCTCGTGCAGGGAGGAGGAGATGGAGATGGTCACATCCATAATCGCCCCGATGGCGCCGATGAGAATCGCCCCGAAAACGACGGCTTTGAGGTTGACGGGATTGTCCGGATTCATGTTCATCAGGTAAATCGAGTCCTCATCGGTCAAGCCGGTCAGATGCAGCGCGAGATTGAGGGTGATGACCAGCGTGCCCGCCAACAGCACGCCGCCCGCGCAGCCAAGCCCGGCTGCAAGCCCCAGCCGGTTGGCTCCGTTGACCAGCAAAATGGTCATCGCCACGATAAACAGACAAATGGCAATCGCCCAAAAATAAATATTATGCCCCTGTAAAATGGCGGGCACAAAAACGGCGAACACCGCCAGACAGGTGTAGGCCAGCGAAAGCAGGGTGCTGACCCCCTTCCACC
>CABQCM010000356.1 GCA_902462665.1 uncultured Oscillospiraceae bacterium
GGCCGGGATAAAGTCCCCCGCCTCGAGCACAATAATATCCCCCGGTACCAGCTCGGAAGCGCGAATGAGTCGCACCTCCCCATCGCGCACCACCTTAGCCGACGGCGCAACCATGCCGCGCAGAGCTTCGAGCGCCTTTTCAGCCCGACTCTCCTGAATTACGCCCAACAAGGCGTTAACGATGATGATGACCACAATCGCGATGGGTTCCACCCAATTGTTTTCCCCCGTCAGCAGGGTCACCGTACAGGATACGGCGGCGGCTACGATGAGGATAATCACCATAAAATCCTTCAATTGAGAAAAAAAGCGATGCAGCAAGGATGCCTTTTTTTGCTGTTTCAAGCTATTTTCGCCGACTTGCTGCAGCCGGACTGCGGCTTGATCCGACGTAAGTCCGTTGGCGCGGCTGGTTTTTAGCTCCACTTCTACCTCAGCCGCTGTTGCACTGTGCCAAATCATATTGTTCCTACCCTTTCTTGCAAAGAAGAATTCTCGTATTTTTTATTATCCAGATCAAGGATGACCTTAGGATAGTATACACAGTTTAAAGGAAGAATGCAAGATTTACCTACCGATTGTTCTTCAATCAATTTCTCCTGTCTATGCAGCAAAAAATTTTTTAAAGAACCAAAGATGAATTCTCTGGCTTTCACTTCAATATTGGCAGGCCAACGCGATTATTTTTCCCCTGTCATAGGCATACTATAGAATACCAAACTTGTGTGACAGGAGCGAATCGAAATGAAAGCAGTCATTATGGCGGGCGGCGAGGGAAGCCGGCTGCGCCCCCTTACTTGTGATTTACCAAAGCCCATGGCGCCGTTGTGCGGCCGGCCGGCGCTGGAGTATATTCTGGAGTTACTCAAACAGCATGGAACGGACGAAGCCGCCGTTACCTTGCGGTATCTCCCCAAAAAAGTAACCGATTTCTTTGAAGAACATCCCGTTCAGGGCATGACGCTGCACTTTGTGGAGGAGGATACTCCCCTAGGCACAGCCGGCGGAGTACGCAATGCCGCAGCAGGACGCTTCAACGAACCCTTTGTCGTCATCAGCGGCGACGCCATGTGCTCGGTGGATTTGACCGCTGCCATGCAGCTGCACCAAAAACGAGGCGCCGACGCTACCATCGTGGTCACTCACGTCCAAGATCCCAGGGAATACGGTTTGTGCGTAACCGATTCGGAAGGGTATATCACCGGCTTTGTGGAAAAACCGGACTGGACGCAGGCCTCCACCGACGCGGCCAATACCGGAATTTACATTCTCAACCCCGAGGTACTGCGTCAGATTCCCTGCGACCGGCCGTTTGATTTCGCCTCCAATCTTTTTCCGCTGATGCTGGCCGAGGGGCAAAAAATCGCGGTCTACGAAACGGACGACTACTGGTGCGACATCGGCGATCTTTCCACCTACCGCAACTGCCAGCGCGATATGCTTTCCGGCAAGGTGCGCGTATCGCTGCCAACGCAACAAAAGCCTAATATTTACAGTAGCGGTCCTCTGCCTCAGGGGGATTACAAAATTTTCCCACCGGTTTACCTGGGCGACCGGGTCCGCATTGGGCAGGGCGCGGTCATTGGCCCCGACGCGGTTCTCTCCGACGGTGTAGCCATTGGGGAAGGCGCACGGGTACGTTCCTCCATTATTCTCGATGACGCTCTCATTGGAGACGGCGCCCGTCTGACCGGCGCGGTGGTCTGCGCCGGCGCGTCGGTCAAAAAAGGCGCTTCCCTGTTTGAAGGATCCACCCTGGGTTCCGGTGCAGTCGTGGGCGAGCACGCCGAGGTTGCCCCAGGCGTGAGTATCTGGCCTGGGAAGCAGGTGGCCGACGGTACCCGTGCCAACGACAATCTGCAATACGGCGGCGCGCGTCGGGAATTGTTCGACGACCAGGGCATCACCGGCGAAGCGGGCGTGGAAATGACCCCGGAGTTCTGCGCCCGGCTTGGCGCGGCGGCCGGTTCTCTGCACTGCGGCAGCCGGGTGGGGGTCGGCTGCGGCGAAGGCTGTGACGCCAAGGCCTTCAAGGCCGCCTTTTCGGCCGGTGTGCTCTCGACCGGCGCGCGGGTATGGGATTTCGGCCATATTCTCGAATCACAGATGGCCTTCGGGGTTTCCTTCTGTTCCCTCAACGTCGGCTTCTTTATTACCGGCGGGCCGAAATGCTGCATCAAGGTGCTCGGGGAGGGAGGGCTCCCCGCCTCCCGACCGCTGGAACGAGAGCTGCAGGGACATCTCACCCGAGGGGAATTCATCCGTTGCGCCTGGTCATCCTATCACGATATCGCGGATATGGCCGGTGTGCGGCTGCTCTACCAGCAAGAGCTTTACCGCTGCGCTCCCGAGGGATTAGCGGGCATGTCGGCCCGCGCTAAGTGTCTCAACCGCGAGGGCGAGCGTCTGTTTGAGGATACCCTTTCCCGGCTGGGCTGCGACGTATCCCGCGGCGCGTTGCTGCACCTGTCGGAATGCGGCTCGAAGCTATCGGTG
>CABQCM010000357.1 GCA_902462665.1 uncultured Oscillospiraceae bacterium
CAGGAATATCGCGCCCTTGGCGGCAAGGTACTCTTGGTGCCGATGGAGCCGGTGGAGATCTCGTCCACCGCCGTGCGGCGGCGTTTGAAGGCAGGGGAGAGCATCGACGGCCTGGTTCCCTCTGCCGTCGCGGAATACATCGATTGTCATGGGCTTTACGATGTGAATTCAAAACCAGAGGAGTGATCCCTTTGCAGGGAGATCGTTATGTGGAAATCATTCGTCCGCTGCTGAGCGAGAAACGCTTTTTGCATTCCCTGAATGTGGCGAAATCGGCGGCAGCGCTGGCGGAGCGGTATGGTGCGGATCGGGAAAAGGCCTATACGGCGGGGATCCTGCACGATATTATGAAGGATACCGATGGAAGAAAGCAGTTGCAAATCATCGAAAATTCAGGTATAATATTTGGAAACATCGACCGTGCGGAGCCGAAGCTCTGGCATGCCAAGGCTGGCGCGGCGTATGTGCGCGATCGGTTGGGGGAGGACGATGAGATCGTCCAGGCCATCGCTTGTCATACCACCGCAAGGGGCGGCATGACCCGGTTGGATAAGGTGCTTTTTTTGGCCGATTTTATTTCGGACGACCGGGATTACGACGGGGTAGAACAGATGCGCGCTGCCACGGCCCGCAGCATGGAAGAGGGGCTGGATGTGGCTCTGTCTTTCAGCATCGTTGATTTGGTTGAGCGGCGCAAGGCGGTGCATCCCGACACGCTCAATGCTTACAATGAATTGATATTGCAACAAAGAGCGGCGCACAGGGCATACTAAAGAAGAAGTCGTTTTGCGCAGCGCTGAAAACAGACGGCCCTTTTGCTGAGGGCGGCAGTATATTGGTCATGATGATAGGCCGGGGGCGCTGTGTTTTTCGGCCTACTCTGACAAAGAATCGAGTTTCATTGAGAGAGAAAAGGGGACTGTTCCCCGCGTGTAGAATAGAAAAGAGGAATTGCATTGAGCCCGAAGTCCAAACGGCCCCAGGGATATGATTTGACGATGTCATCGGCAAAAAAGCGGCGAAAAAAGCAGAAAATCCGCTTGATTTGGACCAATATTATCGCTTCGCTCGTGCTGGTGGTTTCCATTTTGGCGTTGGCCGGCATGAGCGCGCTGAACATGAGGCTGTTTGTGGATTCTCAAAACGGCAGCGAGCCGCCGGACAGCGATGAGCCGACGGGGGAATCCCTCGGCGAGGTGCAAAAAAGCGAGCATGAGGACGTCAGTTATTTTTTGGTCGTTGGCACCGACGAAAGCGACGCGCTGACCGACATCATGATGGTGGTCTGCTTTGACCATGGCCGGGATACGATTAATATCATGCAGCTCCCCCGCGATACCTACATTGGCAGCGACGTGAACACCGGCAAGCTCAATGCGGTTTACGGCAGCGCCAAAAAGGGGCAAAGCCGGGTCAACACCCTTATCAAGCGCATCAACACCCATTTGGGACTGCCCATTGACCATTATTTTTTGGTTTCCCTGTCGGCGTTTCGCAACATTGTCAACGCGGTGGGCGGGGTGGATATCGACATTCCCAACAAGCTTTGGGTCAGCGATTCGCAGACCAATGAGTTCTACTATATCGGGCCGGGGATGACTCATCTCAACGGCTACCAGGCCGAGGGGTTTGTGCGCAATCGTTCGGGTAAGGGGTATGCCAAGGGCGACATGTCCCGCGTGGAAGCGCAGCGTAATTTTTACGCCGCCTTCTTCAAAAAGGTGACCAATATGAGCCTTGGTCAAATGGTTTCATCCGCTACAAGCTGTTACGATAAGGTCAAAACCGATTTGACCGTCGGCCAGATGCTCGGCTATGTGCAGGAAGTCAAGCAGGTCTCGATGGATAACATCAAAATCATGGCCATTCCGGGGCAGTCGGGTTCGTATAAAATTCCCGGCAGTTCGGTCAAACGCTCCTATTATTCCATTCATAAGAGCGACTATGTGGCCATTCTCAACGAGCATTTTTATCCTTACGGCGGCGGCGTGACCGCGTCGGATCTCAAGGTCACCGAGCTGCATACTGAAAAACATGCGTCGGATATTGATCCAGGCGTCTATCTCAGCGAATTGGTTCAGTAGGGAGGGAGTTCGATATGGCCAACCAGCGACAGCAAGGTGTGGATTTAAATCGCTATTCCACCCGGCGCAGAAAGAAAAAGAGGCGTGTGGGCCTCATCGTTACCAACGTCGTTACCAGCATTGTACTGGTGCTGTCCATTTTGACAATGAGCGGTATGATGGCGCTCAACATGCGGTTTAAAGATCAAAGCGTGGGGGACGTGGACGACGGCGGCATCGTGGAAAGCCTGGCCGGGATCAAGAGCACCAACGAGAACGTCACCTATTTCCTCATCCTTGGCACCGACGAAAAGGATACGCTGACCGACGTGATGATGGTGGGATGCTTTGATCACGGAAACGATACCTTGAATATTTTACAGATTCCGCGCGATACTTTTATTGGTACCGACATCCCTTCCGGCAAGGTCAA